>NZ_JBWPWW010000001.1:0-292963 GCF_056590795.1 Prevotella sp. C0026C3
AAAGAATGCGGAATTACCTGTATAAAGGCAATTCCGCAAGGATTTATAGGCTATTTAAGTTTTACCAGACAGCAATATTTCGTTGAGTACAAACATAAGTTTTTCGGGCAAAGGTAGTAAAGCAAGAGTACTACACAAAGGCGGCTAATGTTGGATGCTTACTTTGAATCATCTACTCAGGATTCTTGTTGGCACTGGAAAGGCATAACAAGATGTCACCTTTCTCTAAAGGTAATTGACCATTGGGAACCAAGATGGTTTTTCCACGTTTCACCATCATGACAAGCGTTCCTTTAGGAATGTTCATTTCAGATAATAAGTTTCCATTTTCAAGCATGCTCTCTTTTAAAGTTACCTCTTTTAGTTTTGAACCTAATTCCTCTGGAATCTCAACTCCAAACTCATTACCACTCTTTTCTTCTGGCATGTCGAGCTGGAGTTTTTTTGCCACTAATGAGATAGTAGTACCTTGTATCGTAAGTGATAGCAGGGTGATAAAGAAGACTATATTAAACAAGAGGTCTGCTCCTTCGACACCGTTAATAATAGGATATGTGGCAAAGATTATGGGGACAGCACCTCGAAGACCAACCCATGAAAGGAAAGTCTTGGCTTTCAACGGAATTTTGCGATAGGGTAGTAAGCATAAAAATACACTTACAGGGCGCGCAACAAGCATCATAAATACTGCGATGGCGAGGGAGAAGAGGCTTACGTCAACCAACTCTGAAGGATTAACCAGCAATCCAAGGGTGAGGAATAGGATGATTTGGAGCAACCAAGTAAGTCCATCTAAGAACGTAGACATCTCTCGTCGATACGACAAACGGCAGTTGCCCACAACAAGTCCTGCTATATAAACTGCTAAATATCCATTGCCGTTTAATAAGTCGGTCAGTGTAAAGGTGATAAACACCATACTTAGAAGAAGTACGGGATAGAGTGCTGCGTTTGGAAGATTGATTCGATTAATCAACCAAACCGTTAAACGACCAAGACCGTAGCCTAATGCTCCTCCTAATAAAAACTGTTCACCAATGTTAAGTGATAGGTCTAAAAAAGAAAAATCATCACCCGAGAGGGCTACGTTGATGAGCGCTATCGTCAGCATATAAGCCATAGGATCGTTACTACCACTCTCTAATTCCAACGTTGGTCGCAATTTGTGTTTCAAGCCAATTCCTTGTGTTCGCAAAAGATTAAACACAGAAGCCGAATCTGTGGAAGACATGGTTGCAGCTAACAGCATGGATACAATCAAGGACAATTGAATATCCATACCTGCCCACTGCGATAATGCAAATATAAACCCTCCTGTCAAGACAGTTGTCATCACTACGCCCAAAGTAGATAGGATAACACCCATTCCAATGATAGGCTTTACTTCCTTAAACTTGGTGTCCATACCGCCAGAAAACAGGATGATACTCAATGCCACCATACCAATGAATTGTGTGTCGTGTGGGCTATTAAATTCCATACCCAACCCCTCACTGCCAAAAAACATTCCTGTAAACAAGAATAACAACAATGTTGGGATGCCGAAGCGATAGCCTGTTTTACTGATAAGTATGCTGACTAATACTAAGAAAGAACCTAAGAGAAAAATATTTTCTGTTGAGAAAGTAATCATTACTTCGTTTAATAGTGAGTGATGTAATTTACTGTATGGTTATTAGAATCTGTAAATGGTCCTACTGATTCTCATGGACAAATTTACATAAAAATCGCTATATATAAGCCAGTGGAAATAAAAAATGGGAAATAAATTCTCGAATCGCCTTCCCATTTGATGGAAAAGTGTCAAGGCCAGTATCAATTCTTTGTCCTAAATGCGTGCTCCAAGTCACAATATGTATTATCTTTGAGCAAAAAAATTAATAATCCTCAAATGTAGGCTTATGAGAATCGTATGTGGCCTTGACGTGCACAAAGATAACAAATACTTATGAAATTATGTGCATGAGGGGAGAGGGGTGCAACTGGGTTTTACGACTTCCACCCATTAGATAATGCTCATGCCGAGCGTACTAAAACAAGCTGCCGCTTCTCATGGAGGTGAGAGGACGGTGCGGTGGCTAAGCTCTACCCCGCCGAGGCAAGACAGCAGTGCGAAACGCAATCCGCACCCGCGGACGGGGCAAGACAACGCCGTGAAACGCAATCCGCACCCGCGGACGGGGCAAAACAGCAGTGCGAAATGCAATCCGCGCCTGCGGACGGGGCAAGACACCGCCGCGAAACGCAATCCGCGCCTGCGGATGGGGCAAAACAGCAGTGCGAAACGCAATCCGCGCCGGAGGACGGGGCAAGACACCGCCGCGACCAGCTCGCCGCCCAGAACCAAGCCGTGACGGAGGCCGACTTCAAGATAGAGCCAGGCGGACTGACCGTGGAGCGGATCAAGTAGATTCGCTCAGCTTTATTCCCCCCAAAAAAGGTAAAAGGGTTGATCGCAGCAATGCGGTCAGCCCTTTCAAATATTTTGTTGTCAATTATCATATATTCTCATTTTCAATCACTTATCAAGTACATACTCCCTTGATCGTCAAAAGAGGCTCTTTTGGGTCGTTGCAGAGTCGAGGCAGCATCGCTGAACAATCCATACAGCAATGCTGAAAAGCCGTTACAGCAAACCAAGATCGTTTTTTTAGTCACTGAGTTTATAAGTTACTGCATATCAAAAGCGGATGCACCTCTGTGAGTACATCCGCTTCATTATTTTACAGATGGCGCTTTCGCCTGTCTTATTTCGTTCTGAATACGCGTTTCGGAGCTTCTACTTGAGGTTTCACCGAGCGACTCATTGCGTCGTTATATCCTCTAGCATAGTAGCCTGAATCCCAAGAATTGTACCAGTCATCATAACCATAATAGTAGTAGCCCGACCAATTAGGAGACGACGTATGCGTCAGTCGGAAGTCTACAGTTTGGTTTCCGGAATAGATAGAACCAGAGAAATAGTAGTCGCTCAAGCTATAGTCAAAGATTCTAATATCCGTATTCTCTTCTACAAAGTGTACATAGATCGTTCCATTGTTTACCGTCCAAGTAATGTGGTTGGCAATATAATCGTACGGAGCATTGCTGTAATAGTCTACCCAAATGCCGGAAGTAAAGTCTATTTCGGAGTAGGTAGCATCGTAAGTGCGACCGGAATAAGTAGACGATACATACATATTACCCTTCCAAGTACCCTCAAGCGTATATCCAATCTCTGCATCTTCATCGCAAGAAACAAAAGAGAATGACAGAACAGCCATCGCTATCATCGTCATGAGTGTAGAAATCTTCTCCATAATTATATTCGTTTTGTGTATTAATTCTTTGTTCTTATTTCTGCTGCAAAGATAGATATAGTTTACCAAGACGTCGTGTATATTCCCATATAAAGCAGTAGGGATTATCCTATTCTTTCATGGTAATTCCCTACCTTGAAATAACTTTAATTAGCATATTGCATGACAACTTATCGCTATTTTTCTGTATTTTTGCAGCTAACGAAAAATATTTTA
This sequence comes from Prevotella sp. C0026C3, assembly GCF_056590795.1. Classification (NCBI taxonomy): domain Bacteria; kingdom Pseudomonadati; phylum Bacteroidota; class Bacteroidia; order Bacteroidales; family Prevotellaceae; genus Prevotella; species Prevotella sp. C0026C3. The sequence goes on from NZ_JBWPWW010000001.1 coordinate 3,516, forward strand.
TACTTACATACAGATAAAGAAAAAGATGAAAACGGTTTACGAATTCTCCGTCAAAGACAGAAAAGGCAGCCCAGTGTCACTGAAGGAATATGCTAACGAAGTGCTCCTGATTGTCAACACAGCTACTAAATGTGGTTTTACCCCCCAATACGAAGAACTAGAGAAACTTTACGAGAAATTCCACGCACAAGGTTTTGAGATTTTAGATTTCCCTTGTAACCAGTTTGGCCAGCAGGCTCCGGGTACCGACGAAAGCATTCACAGTTTCTGTAAACTGACCTATGGTACCGAATTTCCACGTTTTAAGAAGGTAAAAGTGAACGGTGACGATGCCGACGACTTATTTAAATTCTTGAAAAAACAAAAGGGATTTGCCGGTTGGGACGAGTCTCACCCCATCTATCCTATCCTCGACAAGATACTCAGCGAAGCCGATCCAAACTACAAAGAAAAAGCTGATATCAAGTGGAACTTCACCAAATTCCTCATCAATAAAAAGGGACAGGTGGTCGCTCGATTTGAACCTACAGAGAAGATCTCGAATATTGAAAAGCAAATAGAAGAACTCTTATAAGGCTAGAGACTCATCTATACCATAAGGAGGTGGTGTTAACACCGCCTCCTTATGGTATAATCATATTCCTAACTATCATTTTATTTATCGGTATAATGTCCCAACACTGAGACTACATAGACAGAAACAACATCTTCATTAATGGTATATAGTAGCCTATTTTTCTTATCTAATCTTCTTGACCACATATTTGGAAGATATTTCAAAGGCTCTGGCTTCCCCGTTCCCGTATACGGATGCTCTGACAGCTCCATAAACAAGTCTTCTATTTTTTTGATAATCGCCTTATTACCTGATTTGTAAATCTTCCGCAAATCTTCTCTAGACGATCCCACAAGCTCTACAGAATACTGTCCCATATATTATTAATGTCTTTCACTTTTACCGTTCTACCATTCCTAATATCCTCTAATCCCTGTTGAATAGCTTTTAGTTCAGCTTTTGAAAGAAAATCATTCTCATCGGCAACACTAATAATTATGGGTCTTGCATTTTTACGAGCGACAAACACTGTCTCCGTTTCTGCCAAATCAAAATATTTCTTTTGATTTGCTCTAAATTCTCTTGTAGTAATTATCTGCATACTTTTACCTCCTCTTTAATTGCAAAGATAAGACGTTTCAGCAATATAAACAAACTTTAGTGTACTTATTTGCGTACTCTAATTAAAGTTGCTTTCCCCACTATCCACAATCCTACGAAAGTAAGAAAACCATTGAGCATGAGCAACTCATAGCCGAACTTATAGCCTAAAAGACGACTACATAGCGTATCAACGACAAAACACAATAAGGGAGCTAAGACTGCAATATACGGTACCAAGCGGTCATTGGTCGGTCTACGAGTCAATAATCCGAAGGCAAACAGCCCTAATAACGGACCATAAGTATAGGAACAAAGCACATAGATGGCATCCAATACGCTGGTAGAGTTTAATGCTCGGAATATCAGGATGAACACCACAAACACCAATGCCAACACCCTATGGGTGCGACGACGCAACTGTTCGTCTTCCGCTCGGTTCTTTATATCCACACAAAAACTTGTGGTCAAAGCCGTTAATGCACTATCCGCACTCGAAAAACTGGCTGCCACAATACCTATGGTAAACAAGATTGTCACCGTAATGCCCAGTCGTCCGGCAGCAGCAAACATGGGTAAGAGTTCGTCTCCCATCGCCGGGAGGGGTACACCTTGCTTTGCTGCCAACTGTGTCAACAAGACACCAAGAGACAAAAAGAGTAAGTTGGCCGGTACAAAAGCCAATCCATAAGTACACATGTCTTTCTGTGCTTCGCGCAAAGTCTTGCAAGTAAGGTTCTTCTGCATCATATCTTGATCGAGTCCGGTCATCACTATAACCACAAAGATACCACTCATGAACTGCTTCCAAAAGTTCTGCCGGCTTACCCAATCATCGAAAACAAACACTCTACTATGCGTATCTGTCGCAATGGCATGTACGGCTTGCGGTAACGTGAAACCCAGTTCACCCATCACATTATATATAATAAGGAGCAAAGCAGCAAACATACAAGTGGTTTGGAAAGTGTCTGTCCACACCAACGTTTTGATTCCACCACGATGAGTATAAAGCCATATCAATCCTACCATGATGACTACGGTTACCGGGAAAGGTATTCTGAGGTCGTCGAGCACGAACCGTTGTAGGATAATACAAACTACATAAAAGCGAACGGCAGCCCCCGTCATTTTCGACAAGAGGAAGAATGACGCACTCGTCAGGTAAGACCGATTGCCCAATCGCTGCTGCAAATACGAATAAATAGTGGGCTTTCGCAATTGATAATACACTGGCAAAAGCAGGAAAGCCACTGCTAAATAGCCGAAGATAAAGCCCACGCACATCTGTAAATAGGTCATATCGGTCTTCAACATCATTCCCGGAACCGACACAAAAGTCACTCCCGAAATAGAAGCACCGACCATTCCAAATGCCACCATATACCAAGGCGACCTGCGCTCGGCACTGAAAAAGATGGAATTGGTGGACTTGCGAGCTGTCAATCTGCTGAACACCAGCAGACAACAGAAGTATATCAAAACAGTGAAAAGTATCATCATGGATGCAAAGATAGCTTGTTTTAAATAAGCAGACAAATCCATGCACATTTAAAAACACACTTTTTTACTTACAATCCTTACTTTCTTTCTGTAATAGAAAAGTTCAGAGAAAAGCCTTGTTAACTGTCAAAAAAGCAGTATATTTGCAATGATTTATAAACAAGGTAGAGATGAAACAGAAGAAATTCCTCCTTCAAGAGAAGGATATCCCCACACAGTGGTACAATATACAGGCCGATATGCCTACCAAACCATTGCCTCCATTGAATCCCAAAACACGCGAACCACTCAGCGCGGAAGACTTGTCGCACATCTTTAGTGCCGAATGTTCCAAGCAAGAACTGGATTGTACGCATGCTTGGATAGACATTCCCGAAGAGGTACGCGATAAGTATAGCTACTATCGTTCGACTCCGTTGGTACGCGCTTATGCCTTGGAAGAGGCGCTAGATACCCCTGCTCATATCTATTTTAAAAACGAAAGTACCAACCCACTAGGCTCTCACAAGATTAATTCTGCCATTCCTCAGTGCTATTACTGTAAGCAAGAGGGCGACACCAACGTCACTACAGAGACCGGAGCAGGCCAATGGGGTGCCGCATTGTCGTATGCCGCGAGCATTTACGGGCTGAGTGCAGCTGTCTATCAAGTAAAGATTAGCATGCAACAGAAGCCTTATCGCTCTAGCATCATGCGTACCTTCGGTGCCACAGTAGAGGGTTCTCCCTCCATGTCTACCCGTGCCGGAAAGGACATTATCACTCGCGAACCTAACCATCTCGGCTCATTGGGTACCGCCATATCCGAGGCTATTGAGTTGGCAACGACTACTCCGCATTGCAAATATACGCTGGGCTCGGTGCTCAATCACGTTGCTTTACATCAAACTGTCATAGGCCTAGAGGCTGAAAAGCAGATGGAAATGGCCGGAGAATACCCCGATAAAGTGATTGCATGCTTCGGTGGAGGTAGCAATTTCGGCGGTCTTGCTTTCCCATTCATGCGTCATAACATCCTCAATGGCAAGAAGACAGAGTTCATCGCTGCCGAACCGGAGAGCTGTCCGAAGCTAACTCGCGGTAAGTTTGAATACGATTTCGGAGACGAAGCTGGCTATACTCCACTGTTACCTATGTACACTTTGGGGCACGACTTCAAACCCGCGAACATCCATGCAGGTGGTTTACGCTACCATGGAGCCGGTATGATCATCAGTCAATTGATTCGTGACAACTATATGCACGGCGTAGATATCCCCCAATTGGAAAGCTTTGAATCCGGTATGTTGTTCGCTCGAACCGAAGGTATCATCCCCGCACCGGAGAGTTGTCATGCTATTGCCGCTACCATCCGAGAGGCTCTACGAGCTAAGGAAGCCGGAAAACAAGAAAACATCCTATTCTGTTTGTCCGGTCATGGGCTTATTGATATGACTGCTTACGACTCTTATATCAACGGAGACTTGCACAATTACAGTGTTTCCGACGCTGAGATTAAGAGCAACCTAGTCAACGTTCCCAACGTAAAGATTTAATTCTATATCCCTATATGCTCCCTAATATCTCACCAAACAGGTATTAGGGAGTTTTCGTTATACTTCTTTTCCAACTTAACCTCTTACAGCATGAAAGAAAAAACACTGCTCATATTGATTTTACTCATCAGTTTTTTACTACGCATAGACGCTCGTCGCCCCATCAAGGTGGCATGTGTGGGCAATAGCATCACGTACGGTGCCGGCCTCAAAGACCGTGAACATACGAGCTATCCGGTGCAACTTCAGGCGTTGCTAGGAAAAGATTACGAGGTTAGGAACTTCGGACGGTCGGGTGCAACACTCATCAATAGAGCCTATCGACCCTATACTGCGCAACCGGAATACCGACAAGCGCTCGACTTTAAGGCCGATAGAGTCATCATACATTTAGGAGTAAACGATACCGACCCGCGTGCATGGCCTAATTATTCGGACGATTTTATCAAGGATTACCGTGCACTTATCGACTCATTTAAGGTGGCTAATCCAAAATGTAAAGTATGGATTTGTCGACTAACACCCATCTCAGACCGCCATCGTCGATTCAAATCGGGTACTCGCGACTGGCGTCATCAGATACAACAGAGAATAGAACGCATTGCACGGACAACCAATGTAGGACTCATTGACCTGCACGAAGCACTTTACAATCGGCCTGATGTATTTCCAGACGGACTTCATCCCAACGCCGAAGGAGCTGGATTGATAGCCCGAAAAGTATATAGCGCCCTCACCGGAGACATGGGTGGGCTACACGTTTCACGCCTTTATACCGACGGAATGGTGCTCCAACGCTCCGTTCCCATCCACATGGAAGGAACGGCAAACAGTCATGACGAGGTGACCATAGAGTTGGGAAAACAGACCATTCACACCCTTTCTAATGCAGAAGGACATTGGAGTACCACTCTCCTACCCATGCAGGCTGCAAAGAATTTGACACTCACCATCAAGACAAAGAAAGAAAAACTGCAATTCAACGATGTAGCCATCGGTGAAGTATGGTTGTGCTCCGGACAATCAAACATGGCTTTCCGTACCGCCCAACTAGCTCCAGATGAGAAACAAGACATGCTCCACTATAGTAGTCAAAAACCTGATATACGACTATTTAACATGACAGAGAAATGGGCAACGACAAATTCCGAGTGGTCCATATCGGCTCTCGACTCAGTCAACCGACTGCAATATTACACCGATAAAGGTTGGCAAGCCTGCAACGAAAACACAGCCCCGGCTTTCTCTGCCATTGGTTTGGCCTTTGCACGAACACTGGCCGACACTCTTGGAGTGACCATCGGAGTAATCTGTAACGCCATCGGCGGTTCCCCGACAGAGTCTTGGATACCCCGACAGACACTTGAAAACGACTTTCCCGACATTCTAAGAGAGCCTACTAAAAACGATTTCATCCAACCATGGGTACGTGAACGCATGTCGAAAAATATCAACTTGAAGACCAACCCACTGCAACGACACCCTTATCAGCCCTGTTATCTCTTCGAAGCCGGCATCGAACCACTCGCCCACTACACCATCCGAGGCGTGGCATGGTATCAAGGAGAGTCTAATGCACACAATATGGAAGCCTACGACAGCCTCTTTAAGCTCATGGTAGGCAGTTGGCGAAGCTATTGGAACGCCAATCTTCCTTTCTATTATGTGCAGTTATCAAGTTTGGACAGACCTAGTTGGCCATGGTTCCGCGATGTACAACGCCGACAACTGCGAACGATTCCCAACACGGGAATGGCTGTCAGCAGCGACATAGGCGACTCGCTCGACGTACACCCTAAACATAAAATGGCCATCGGACAACGTTTGGCTCGTTGGGCTTTGGCCAAGACTTACGGGCATCGGCTTGTCCCTTCAGGTCCATTCATGAATCATGTGGACTATCACGATGGTGCCGCTTACGTGTCATTCGACTTTGCCGATGGTCTCAGAACATCGGATGGTAAAGCTATTCGCAGCTTTGAAATTGCCGGAGAAGACGGTTTATACCATCCTGCACAAGCCAAAATCGAAGGTAATCAAGTAAAGGTTTGGAGTCAACAAGTAGTCAAACCTGTGAATGTACGCTATGGTTGGCAACCTTATACAAGGGCAAATCTAGTGAATTCCAGCCTTCTTCCCACCTCCACCTTTAGGGATAAGGACTTCTAACCACATTTCTATAATCAATAATAAGCCCTTTACAGCGTATGCTGTAAAGGGCTTATTATTAAGACAGAATGCTATCTAAAGAAATCACCAATAATTGATTTCTGAATATTTTTATCTACCATAATTGCATTATTGTTTCGTGTATAGCACAGAAATAGCACCTTTTTGTTTCATCGACAAAACAATCATGATATCTTTTAGAAGTTTCTTTTAACTTCGATACCGTCCGGTATGTTAATCTATACAGCCCTGCTTCCTATTTCAAGTTCTCACCCTCAACTTGCTGCCCCGGCTTCGCAACAATACTGAACCGTTCTCGCAGCATTGCTGACTGGCCCTCTCAGCAATACTGAAAAGCCCTTGCTCAAGCCTGAAAGGCTCCCCCTTATGATTCTATCTATTATATGAAGTCTGACAAGACTGCCCATATCCTCCTTTAATGATAGATATTACACGGAAAGGGGGAGCCTTTCAGGCTCGGTTATAGTTGCTTTTTTTGCCGTAAGCCTAAAAGACTTACGGCTATGAATGGGCTGTCCTTCGGACAGAAATGCTTCTGTATTACACCTCCACCTCTTACCTTTTACCTTGTGAGACGGAAAACTTTCCGTCTCTACCATCACTTCTTTATTCGTCTATGTACCAACTTTAAACTATCACTCTCCCCCTTATGGGGGAGTCGGAGGGAGCTTCTTTTTATAAGCCGGTTGATATATACCTTTATTATATATACATATTCACCTTTAGGGAAAATCCCCTACCACATAGGGAAAAACCTTTTTCATCCTCGTATATTCTTCGTTTCTTTGCATCAGATAAATAAACGAATAGAACAATTAAAGAGATAAGATTATGAAAAAGTTGATATTAGCCCTTGTAGTTCTGCTGACTACAGCAGTTTCTGTCAACGCAATGAGCTATCAGCAAGCTCGCGAACAGGCGCTTTTCCTGACAGACAAGATGGCATATGAGCTTAATCTGACCGATGAGCAGTACGAAGCTGCCTATGAAATAAATCTTGACTACCTGCTAGGAGTAACCGACTATAACAGCCTTTATGGAAGTTATTGGACTCAGCGTAATCTGGATTTAAGCTACATTTTGCTCGATTGGCAATATCAAGCTTATTGTGCAGCTAACTATTTCTACCGTCCGCTCTACTGGGATGGAGGCTATTGGCACTTCGGAGTCTACGCTCGCTACCCGCGACGTGACTACTTCTACTTCGGTCGGCCAACTTTCTATACCGTCTATCGTGGCGGACACAGCTGGCGAATGAATGGCGGTCGGTCATGGTACAGAGAACGTACATGGGGCGGCCCAAGTTCTAGAAGATTCGGAATGCGCGATGGTTTCAACGGTGGAGACTTCGGTCGTAGCCACAATTTCGGCAACCGCAGTTTTGGAGGACGTAGCTATGGCGACCGCAACTATAACTATGGACAGCGCCGGATGGACACAGACCGCTCGCGGATGAACAATGGTGAACGCAGCATCTTTAACAGTTCAAACATAGAACGTGGTGATATGCAGCAAAATGGAAATCGCTCTTTTGGTAGCCGTAGCGATATGCAGTCTAGACCAACACGCTCTTTCGGAAGCCGAAATAGAATGCAACAAGATCCGACACGCTCTTTTGGCGGTCGCAATGAGATGAGTCGCCCTGAAAGTAGCACTCGTACGACGGTACGTCAAGGTGGTTTTGGCAGCATGCGCAACAATTTCAACAGCAGCTCCAGTGCTCCTAGTCGCATGTTTAGTCCACGTTCCGGTTCTGCAGGACAATCAGCCCCCAGCCGTTCATTCGGCAACTTCGGTGGCGGTGGACATTTCGGACACAAATAATCAATAAGAGAATTCAGACATAACTATATGCTCAATAGAGTGACTTTTTAAGTAAAAAGAATTCAGGAATAAAAATTAGAGAGTAAAAAAGAGGGCTTCTTGCTGTGCAGCAAGAGGCCCTCAATCTATTTATGAGTAATGTATCGAAACCTATTACAATACTAAGACGCGCACTTCGGCATTTCCCATCTTCTGAATTTCATTCATGGGACGATGAAAATATACACTTTGGATAGCCTTGTTAATCAATCCGTGTCCTACGGCCAAGACTGTCTTATCGGGATAAGTGAACTTTAAATAAGTGATAAAGTTCTGGGCACGCGATTTCATCTGCTCCAAAGTCTCTATATCGTCGGGCCATTCCACATCTTTTAATGTTGGAATAAACCGACCGGTAAAACTCCCCCAATCGCGCTCGCGCAATAAAACCGTCGTCTCAATCGGCAATCCGTGCGGCTCGGCTATGATGCGACAAGTATCTATAGCACGCCTCAAATCGCTGGCAACAAATACGTCTATTTGTTCACCAACCATTTTATCGCGCACCTCACGAGCCTGTTCCAGTCCGCGTTCATTCAGTTGTCCGTGACCTTGTCCTTGTAAAATCTGCGCCACATTGTCCACCGTCTCACCATGGCGCACCAAATATAGTTTCGTCATACTTCCTTTTTACTACGGCAAAAGTACACATTAATATGCCAAATCATCTACCTTTGGTATAAAAGGATAATTTTTTCAAATTATATTCCCCTTATTTCTCTCAACACCTTCACGGCATCTCCGACGGTAGGAACCTGCGAGATATGCATAAGTCGGCGACCTTTTATCTCTTTCAAGTCACAGCGTCGGGCATGCAAACCGATGTAGTCTAGTATCTTACCAAACGCAGAACTCTTGTAATAAACACTTTCCGGATTGCTCACAAATTGCATGTTCATACGACCTTGACGTAGCATTATCTTCTCGCAACCAAGCGATTTGCCGAGTCGACGAAGCGCTACCACCTGCATCAATTCCTCCCCTTCGGGCGGAACTGGACCAAAGCGGTCTACCAATCGCTGCTTGTAAACCTCCAGAGCATCATCGTCTTCGATGTTATCAAGTTCGCGATAGAGCAACATTCGTTCGCTGCTTCCCGGCACATAATTATCGGGGAAATACATCTCCAAGTCACTCTCAATAGCACAATCTTCCACAAATTCCCCACCGGATATTTCCTCTCCACGCGCAATCTCTTCGGCATAGAGGTCGCCAAACTCCTCATTTTTGAGTTCGGTAACGGCTTGATTCAATATCTTCTGATAGGTTTCGTAGCCTAAATCTTCCATGAATCCGCTTTGTTCAGCACCTAATAAATTGCCGGCACCACGAATATCCAAATCTTGCATGGCCAAATTGAAACCACTACCCAGTTCTGAGAAGTTCTCCAAAGCCTCTAGTCGACGTCGTGCTTCAGGCGTTAACACACTCTTGGGAGGCGAAAGCAAATAGCAGAAAGCCTTACGATTGCTTCGTCCAACACGTCCACGCATCTGGTGGAGGTCGGATAATCCGAACCTATGAGCATCGTTGATAATGATGGTATTGGCATTCCCAACGTCTATACCGTTCTCTACAATAGATGTAGAGAGCAAAACATCGTAGTCATAGTTCATGAATCCCATCACTATTTGCTCCAGTTCTTCAGGTTTCATCTGTCCGTGCCCGATGGCAATACGGCAGTCGGGCACATGTTTCTTGATGAGATTAGCTATCTCCGGCAGGTTGGAAATACGGTCGTTGATGAAATACACTTGTCCGTTCCTACTCATCTCAAAGTTGATAGCATCGGCTATGACCTCGTGACCATAAGTAGATAGCTCAGTATGGATGGGATAACGGTTGGGTGGTGGGGTACGGATGATGCTCATATCGCGTGCTCCCATGAGTGAGAATTGCAGGGTACGCGGGATAGGAGTAGCCGACATGGTGAGCGTATCAACGTTAGTCTTGAGCTTACGCAACTTCTCTTTGGTCGAAACACCGAATTTCTGCTCCTCGTCTATAATCAGTAATCCGAGGTCGTGCCATTTCACCGACTTGCTAATCAACTTGTGTGTACCTATCAAAATGTCCACACGCCCGGCCTCTAAATCTTCTAATACTGCCTTGGTTTGCTTAGCTGTGCGAGCACGCGAGAGGTAGTCTACACGTACAGGGAAGTCTTTCAGGCGGTCGCGGAAAGTCTGATAATGCTGGAAAGCAAGCACCGTTGTCGGCACAAGTACAGCCACCTGCTTATTGTCTACGGCTGCTTTGAAGGCCGCACGTACCGCCACTTCGGTCTTACCAAAACCCACGTCGCCACAAACGAGCCTATCCATGGGACGATTGCTCTCCATATCAGCCTTCACATCTACCGTAGCCTTATTCTGATCGGGCGTATCTTCGTAGAGGAAACTGGCTTCCAACTCATGTTGCATGAACGAATCGGCACTGAACGAGAAGCCTTTTTCCTGTCTGCGCTTGGCATAGAGCTTTATCAAATCACGCGCTATATCCTTGATACGCTTCTTGGTTTTCTCCTTCAAACGATCCCAAGCACCCGTTCCAAGGGTACTCAGACGAGGCGGTTCGCCTGTATCTTGCCGGCGATATTTGCTGATTTTATAGAGCGAATGGATGGAAACATCCACCTTATCATTATTCTGATAGATGATACGAATGACTTCTTGATACGAATTCCCGGCCGGAACACGCACCAGACCGCCAAACTTTCCGATACCCAAATCCACATGAACGATGTAATCTCCCGGCTCCATCTCTTGCAATTCCTTCATGGTAAGTGCCATCTTTCCGGCTCTCGCACCATCCGATTTCAGGTTGTATTTATGGAAACGGTCAAAGATTTGATGGTCGGTAAAGAAGCAAACACGCATGTTATTATCGGCAAATCCCTCGTGAAGTGTCTTGTTGACCGGCTCGAAATGAATGTCGTATTTCTGCAACTCTTCGCTACCGAAAATGTCTTTCAGGCGTTTTTGCTGCTTTTCACTATCGGCTAATATATATAAGGTGTAACATTTGAGACGATAATCTTCCAGCGTCTGCGACAACAAATCGAAATTCTTGTGGAACAACGGTTGCGGTGTAATGTCAAAACGAAGCACCGACGACCGCTTTGCATCTTTACGATGCGACTTGTCCAAGTCGCTATTAGCCCCGAACTCCACTCGTTTGAAACCGGATATATCTTCTTTAAAAGCCGTAGCCGTAAGCAGATTTTGCTCTCGTTGCATGCTGCGAACGATCTCACGTTGCTCCACTTCTGTGGCTCCCTCCATACGTTCGGTCATTACCTGCGACGAGAATCCCTCTTTATAAATGCGTTCTATAGTGTCGTGAATGTACAGAATATCTTTGTAGACAATCACCGATTGGGCAGGTAAGAACTTCAAGAAGGATATTCTATCGGTGGCCTGCATCGCCAATTCAGGCACTATCTCTACTTGATCACGTCTATCTTTAGACAATTGATCTTGCACTTCAAAAGTGCGGATGGAGTCTATTTCGTCACCAAAGAAGTCGATACGAAACGGAATCTCGCACGAATAGGAGTAGACATCTAATATACTTCCACGCACAGCAAACTGTCCCGGCTCGTACACATAGTCCACTTCGTTGAATCCATATTCCCTTAATGTGGCTTCAACATCGGTAATATCAATACGTTGACCAACCGATAATCGCAGCAAACGTTCGTCCATGAACGACTTGGAAACAACGAGTTCGCTCAGCGCTTCAGGATGAGTAACGATGAAAAGATGGTGAGGATTGCTGCTCAAACGAGCCAACACATCGGTACGAAGTATCTCATTAGCATCGTCACGCTGCCCATATTTCACAGCTCGACGATAGGAAGAAGGGAAAAATAAGACTTGTTCAGTGCCCAGCAACTGCGTTAGGTCGTGATAAAAATAGCCTGCTTCGTCGGCATCTTGCATAATAAAAAGCACCGGATGAGATAATTTCTCGGCTAAAGAAGCAAAGAACAAGGGGGCAGCAGAAGCCATTAAACCTTGCAAGGAAATAGGTTCTGCCGTTCCATCTCCGAGTAATTGAAGCATAGCACCCGCCTGTGGCTGGGTGCTATAATGTTTTCTTACGTCTTGTATATCCATTTATGCACGTGGCAACGGCGGATATTTGCGGAACATACCGTCCATTCGGAGCCGCATCACGCCAAAGAAGGCTTCGCCAAAGATACCTCCGTTCATCTTGCTAACGCCCTCCCGGCGGTTCACAAAGATTACAGGTACCTCCTTAATCTTAAAGCCTATCTTGTATGCCGTATATTTCATTTCTATCTGGAAAGCATATCCCTTGAATCGAATCTTATCAAGTGGAATGGTCTCCAGCACACATCGACGATAGCATTTGAATCCTGCTGTAGTGTCGTGCACCTTAAATCCGGTGATGATACGTACGTATTTGCTGGCAAAATAACTCATCAACACACGACCAATAGGCCAGTTTACCACGTTCACACCACTCACATAGCGCGACCCGATAGCCACATCATAACCCTCATCGTGGCATGCTGCATAGAGCCGAGGAAGATCTTTGGGATCGTGACTGAAGTCGGCATCCATCTCAAAAATGTATTCATAATCGTGCTCCAACGCCCATTTAAAACCCTTGATGTAAGCTGTACCAAGACCTAACTTGCCACTACGCTCCAAGATAAACAGTCTATCGGAGAACTCTGTATCAATGAGTTGATGCACTATCCGGGCTGTTCCGTCGGGACTTCCATCATCAATAACAAGTATATGGAAGCACTTGTCCAAGCCGAAAACGGCACGGATAATCTTCTCTATATTCTCTTTCTCATTGTAAGTAGGAATAATGACGATGCTATCACTGCTATTCATGATGCTTATTTTTATTCTATTGAGTATTTGCAAAGTTACAAAAAAGCCATCAAATGATTGTATTATTGGTCAGGATTTTCCACATATCCTTGATAATCAGGCGTTAATCCACCTATCACCGCACGATAGGCCTCGTCCATCATGGCACATTCCTGTTCCACACCGCGTCCTTTCGGCATAATGGGACGATGGATGGTGAGGCGTAATGGATGCCACAACACCCACTTCATATCGCGTGTTCGCGGCATCACATCAAACGAACCATTGATGGTTAACGGCACCACCGGTAACTGCAATTCATCTGCTAGCATGAAAGCACCACGCTTAAAACTCCCCATATGGCCTGTAAACGTGCGTGCACCTTCGGGAAATACCACCATCGACATGCCTCCCTTCAATGTCTCGCGAGCCTTTTCGTAGGTCTCTTTTACCTTAGCTGGCCCTCGCTTATCAACAAAGATATGATGGGCAGCAGCGCATGCCATACCAACAAAAGGAAGTTTACGAAGCTGTCGTTTCATCATCCATTTGAAGTTACGATGCAAGTATCCGTAAATCAAAAAGATGTCAAAAGCTCCTTGATGATTACTTACAAATATATAGGATTGCCCCCTTTCCAAGTTCTCACGTCCCTCTACGCGCACCGGAAGCAGCAATATCTTCGTGATAAGCCACGACCAATATCTTCCGGGATAGTATCCCCAGAAATGTCCATTGCCCACAATGCACCCAATAGTGGTAACGAGTGCCGTTAGTATTGTAGCTATCAGAATCACCGGTAGCGCAATACATAATTGATAGATGCGATATAACAATGTAACCATCTTCCTTTTCTTCTTGATGAATTTATAATTTCTTACTACTTTCCAAACGGTGTAATGTGATGACGACAAGCTCGGCCGAAGCACCGAAACGGAAAGGAACAACGCCTCCCAAGCCTGCCGTTACATAGAGATAACTCCCTGCCTGCTCGTAAAGCCCATAGTCTTGGGTATACGAAAAGCGCGTTGGCCGGAAACCTAGCAGGCTCACTTGACCGGCATGTGTATGTCCGCTTAGGGTCAATCGAGCCGATGTGAGGGGCAATACATGCCTGTCCCACGCCGAGGGATCGTGTTGCAGCATGATGACAAAAGCTTTCTTCCCCACTCCACGCATGGCTTTGACATAGTCAGCTCGCTGTGGAAAAGGCGCACGCCCATCATTTTCTGTACCGACAACAACGATACTGTCTTGTCCACGACGCACTACGACATGCTCATTCAGCAACAGTTGCCAACCAAACTGCCGTTGTCGGGCAATGATTTCTTTTTCATTGGCCGCTTTAATTGCCGCATCGGCATTGATATATTGGCTATAGTCGTGGTTTCCAAGCACCGAATACACACCATCGGGAGCTTTAATACTGCTCAAAACATCCATAAACGGATAGAGTTCCGAGGGCTGCATGTTCTGCAAATCTCCTGTAAAAGCCACCAAGTCGGCCCTTTGTGCATTGATGCTATCAATATCTCGCTTTAGCAAGTCGGCCTTATCCCCCTCAAACATGCCCACATGTGCATCGCTGAAATGCACGATACGATATCCCTCAAAGGCTTTCGGAAGTTCTTCTACATACAAGTCGATACGCTTAACCGTTAATCGGCGCACGCCAAAGGTTACGCTATAGACGAACATCAATATCAACAAGATGCCTAAAAAGAAGCCTATAAGATTACCCCAATTATTCCTTCGATGCGTCAGACGACAAATACCAAGTCCCATAACCGAGCAAACGGTGAACATAGCCTTCGGTACGACAAAGATACCAAGCAATATTAAATAGACTTCTATCCATGTTAAGTTATCCGGAACGAAGTTCTGAACACTTGCCAACCCCACCGTATAGCCCACCATACCGATACATGGAAGCCACCACAGGAGGCGCTTCCAACCGCCAAGGTGCAGCTTCCGTCGCAGATAATGTATGTCGATATACAAGTCGGACAATACAATCATCAGCAAGATGGGGATATACATGCGTGCAATCATCTTCTTTCCAAACTGCTATAGGATCTTAACTTCTGAACGTCAACGCTTCTCCTCTTGCATCAGCATCAAATTTTCCACCGTCAAAAATCAGTCGACCATTACACAATGTCTGCTCCACACGCCAATGGAAATGATGTCCTAAGAGCGGACTCCAGCCACATTTGCTTTGGATAATATCTTCCGTCACCGTCCAATCTACATTTGGACGAACAATAGCTACATCTGCTTTATACCCTTCACGTAAATATCCACGCTCACTAATCTCAAATAGTTGAGCCGGGTGATGGCACATTAATGCCACCAATCGGGCTATATCCAAAACGCCTTCATCGACCAATTGCAACATAGAGACAAGCGAGAACTGCACCATAGGCATACCCGAAGCGGCCTTCCGACAGCCTCCTTTCTTGTCGACCAACAAATGTGGAGCGTGGTCGGTACCCACTATCGTAATGCGACCATCGGTCAATGCGCGACGCAAAGCATCTCTATCAGCCGCTGTTTTCACTGCCGGATTACACTTGATGAGCGTCCCTAACGTCTGATAATCAGCATCCGAAAACATCAGATGAGCAATAACAGCCTCTGCCGTGATGTTGCTGTCAACCCCAAAGAACTCCAATTCGCGTGCAGTAGTAAGATGTGCCACATGCAAACGAGTACCATAGCGACGTGCCAACTGCACAGCCAGTTCGGTAGATGTATAACATGCCTGCTCACTACGTATCTGTGAGTGCAGCAAGATAGACGGATCGTCATCCTTCTTTCGCGCTTCAGCCATGTTCGCAGTAATGGTAGCCGTGTCTTCACAATGCGTCATCAACGGCAAATCCAGTCGCTTTGCCTCTTCAAAGATACCGACCAAGGCTTGCTCCTTATCCACCAACATGCCTCCGGTGCTGCTTCCCATGAAGAGTTTAATACCGGGAATGCGGCGGCGATCGAGCTTCTCAAAAAGATGTGTATTATGATTAGTGGCTCCAAAAAAGAAGCTATAATTCACATGACTCTTCTCACCGGCCAAAGCAAACTTATCTTCCAAAGCCTCCAACGAAGTGGTTTGCGGATTGGTATTGGGCATCTCAAAATACGACGTGACCCCACCAAAGGCGGCAGCACGGCTTTCTGACTCAATATCGGCCTTGGTTGTAAGACCCGGTTCGCGGAAATGTACATGATCGTCTATAATACCCGGCAACACAAAACACCCCGTGGCATCTATCTCTCTGTCGTAGATACCACGGGATGTATGCTCCCCTTCCATGATTGATTCGATACGATCATCAACAATAGACAGCGTCCCCGGAAAGACACGTCCTTCATTGACGATTCTACCACCAGTGATAAGAATTCTCATAACACCTTATTTTATAGACAAGGACAGACTCAGAGCCTGTCCTTGATATTGTATATACATATTGAAGTTACTTATTCTGCGGCTCTGCCGGTTTGGCCAAATCATTGGGAGTAGGCGCTGGAACCGCATTGGTAGCTGCACCGGGAGGAGGCAGAGGCGTCGTTTGAGGCTCCTGTGGAGCCACCGTGACGCCACTAGGTTCTTTCAATCCCGTCATTATCTGTTGATTTTCCTGCGCCTTTTGATAGTACATCTTCACGTAAGGATCATTCTTAAAATGGTCTGTAGCCTTACTCATGATGTCTTCAATCCATGGAGTCAGCTCCGGATATTGATTACCTATGGTCACCAAGAAGAACACCCCCGGCCCCAGCGCATTGTCAAAATTCTCGGTCACGAAACTTGTTACTAAGTGGTCTTCTTGCTCAGAGAGACGTGTAGCCTCGCTATTCAAATGCGAATTAACAAGGTTCATGTCCTTTCCGTCCATGATGGCACGGTCGTGCTTATGCACCAATTCGGCCTCATCGTTCTTCAGTTGATTGTACTTTTTGAAGAATTTCATCAGCTTATCGTTAAGCGGCGTGCCACTAACGGTGAGCTGTGTATCGTTGATTTGCACCTTTATATCGCCATCTTCTAGTATCAATGGCATCACACTTTCGTCGTCCATGAAGATATTAGCCATTCTCACAGAGTCTACAGGCCCCGTGAAATGGAATTGTCCATGAACTACTTCGCAGGAATCTAATTTCTTGAATTCGTTGTTTTTCAGTACTTTCAAGTACAACATCCGACCATCAAGCGTAGACATATTCGATGTTCCGTCCACACTGTATGAATTTATACAGGAGGTGAAAGCCATGATAGTCAGAAATGCGTATAAGACTTTATTCATAAACGGTTTTCTTGTTCTATAGCAAAGGTAATGTGTATTCGTGATGTAAGAAAACAAATTCATTGTATTTAATTGATTCTACATCGGTTTTATATTTTTTTCATAAATTGCACAGCGAGCAATCCTGTGCATCCGAAATCGGTATTATCGGCTCCCGCCCTCTTCTTTCTTTAATTCCGAAGAGATGCGATGCATGGCGTACATCTCCAACAATGCTGCCACTAACAACATGACTACCCACTTGTTATACATATAGTTTACGTAGTCTAGGATGTTGGAGAACAAAGGTCTAAAGATGCCGTAAACATCGTTCAGCATCAACATTCCGGCCAAAATAAAAAGAATATCAGCCAACGTCAACATCTTTTTAAGGCGGCGAACTATAAAACTTTTCCCCTCATAGGTTTGCATCATTTGCATCACAGCAAACAACACTGCCCCCAAAAGGAACACCCAACAGAATATTTGCTGTTGGAACATAAACACAAAACACCCTGCACCGATGACCATCAGTGCACCGCCTACCATGAATAGGACACTTTGCAATCTACTCAGTTGTTTCATCTTTGGTTTCTACAGGCACTTCTTCGTCGCTCAACACATAAATATCTTCATCATCGGCTTTCATGAAATAACGCTCGCGTGCAATCTTTTCAATATGTTTAGGATTCCGACGAAGATCTTTCAATTGCTTTGTATCAGCTTCGTACTGTTGTGTGTACTTCTCTATTTCACTCTTCAAGTCGTCTATTTGGAGTTCAAGTTCCATGCGTTTACGAAAGCTATTCTCGTCTAAAAAGCCCACAATGGCTACACCCACCACCACTACGATGAGATATTTATAGTGAGCTGCCAAACTCCAAATAACGTTTAAGCGACGATTCATTATATTACTTTCGTGCAAAAGTAAGCATTTATCATTAATAA
The DNA here is from genome assembly GCF_056590795.1 of Prevotella sp. C0026C3. Lineage (NCBI taxonomy): Bacteria > Pseudomonadati > Bacteroidota > Bacteroidia > Bacteroidales > Prevotellaceae > Prevotella > Prevotella sp. C0026C3. The sequence continues at coordinate 21,850 of NZ_JBWPWW010000001.1, forward strand.
AGAGAAAAAATGAAAATGTTTTTTATTTGGCATCACATCCCTAATTTACTCAAAAAGTGACTCACACCCATCACTCATCAACTCAAAAACTAACAAACTTAAAAACTCACTAACCAACTCATGAACTCAAAAAGTTAAAAGCCCAAATCGCTGCATAGTCGAGTCAACATCGCTGCCAAGCCAATGCAGCATCGCTGAAGAGGCGAGACAGCAATGCTGGGAAGACGTTGCAATGAGGTAGTTGACAAGTTTACCAGTAGACCAGTAGACGAGTTCAGGTTTCAGTTTTTAAGTTATTGAGTTGATGAGTTTTTTAGTTTTGGAACGAAAAAGGTTCTTTTCTTTCTCCTTCTCCTTTTGGGGAGGGCTGGAGTGGGGCTATAGAGGGATAGGGGAGATTACTTGTATTCACCCTATTCAGTGGCTTTTTTCAATGCTTTACGTTTCAACATAGCAGCTATCGCTATCGCCTTCTTATTGACATCATTGATATTATTCTTGCGATAATAACCACGACTGATGCCGTCACTACTCAATACCAAGGAGTCGTTTTGCAAATAGTCGATATTACAAGTGTCGCAAATAACCTGCTCACCATTCTTCCCCGGATTGGTACCAAAAGAATGTGCCAATCTGGCTACCACCAGTTTGCCGTTCCACATGCGCCAACCGGTGAAATAACCTAACTGCGGATAGACTACCGGACTTTCATCCTCTAGCGAACTCTTCTCCCCTACATAGCCTATACTCTGCGCCACCCAGTTGCGACGGAGCCAAAAACCGTATTCACGCGGGATGAGATAAGTGGCTTTAACTGAATCGGACATGTTGCGCATCATCGTTTGTTGTAGGTGTTTACTCATCTTATTATAGTCGCGCATTTGTGGCATGACCACGTAACACCAAATACCTCGTAATTCATCCAAGTCGACTACCGACTTCGCCACTTTCTTATTCTGCTCATCCAACACGACCGTTATCCAGTCGCCAATCTTCACTTTACCATATATTTGGTGGTTGCGAGTGGCCTCAATGATATTATATGTGACGGGATCGCTGCCATCGGGCGGAAGCAATACCATCACAGAATCGGTGCAACCCTCGCAAGCCAGTCCGTAGACAGCTTTGTCCTGATGTAACAATTCAGCCCCGGCCAACAAGCCATTAGGCTTTTTTTCCTTCACGTCTTTCTTTCCCCCACAAGCCATCAAAGCCAATGAGACGATGCCTAAAACAAACAATGTGCGGAATTTCATAACCTTTTTATTTTGTATGGCAAAGTTAATGCAATAATTGTAAAAAATATATTAGATGGTGGGATATTTGATTTTTTTTATCTAATTTTGCACCTCAACGTATGAGGGAAATTTATCCGCTTCCCTTGAAAGAAAAGGACTCAACGAATATGAAGAAGAAAATACAGTTTAGTCTCGTCTATCGAGATATGTGGCAGAGTTCAGGTAAGTTCCAGCCACTAAAAGAAGAGTTGGCTCGCATAGCTCCCGTCATCATTGAGATGGGATGTTTTGCACGTGTAGAAACCAACGGTGGTGCTTTCGAGCAGGTAAATCTGCTCGCAGGCGAAAATCCTAACGAAGCTGTACGCGCATTCTGTAAGCCTTTCAATGAGGCCGGCATCAAGACTCACATGCTTGACCGTGGCTTGAATGGACTACGTATGTACACCGTACCCGACGATGTTCGTGCCATGATGTATCGTGTTAAGGCTAAGCAAGGAACCAATATTACCCGCATCTTCGACGGTTTGAACGATGTTCGTAACATCATCCCTTCTATCAAATGGGCCAAAGAAGGCGGTATGACTCCGCAAGCTGCCCTGTGTATCACAAATTCTCCCGTACACACACTGGAGTATTATACAGCCATTGCAGAGCAACTTATCGAAGCCGGAGCAGAAGAAATCTGCTTGAAAGATATGGCCGGTATCGGTCAGCCAGCCTTATTAGGTCAGCTCACTAAAGCTATCAAGGATAAGCATCCTGAAATTATCATCGAATATCACGGCCACTCTGGTCCCGGACTTTCTATGGCATCTATCCTCGAAGTCTGCAACAATGGTGCCGACATCATTGATACTGCCATCGAACCACTGTCTTGGGGTAAGGTTCATCCGGACGTTATTTCAGTACAAAGCATGCTGAAAAACGAAGGATTCGATGTGCCCGAAATCAACATGAACGCCTATATGAAAGCGCGTGCATTGACTCAAAGCTTCATCGATGAGTGGTTGGGATACTTCATCAACCCACAAAACAAACTGATGAGTTCACTGCTTTTGGGTTGTGGTTTGCCCGGTGGTATGATGGGAAGCATGATGGCCGACCTCACAGGTATCCGCCAAACCATCAACAATCTGCGCAAGAAGAAAGGCGACGAGGAACTGTCTGTAGACGATATGCTCGTAAAACTCTTCGACGAAGTGGCTTACGTATGGCCACGCGTAGGTTATCCTCCATTAGTAACCCCATTCTCACAATATGTTAAGAACATCGCTTTGATGAACTTGCTGACGCTCGAACAGGGCAAGGGAAGATTCGTAATGATGGATGATTCTATGTGGGGTATGATTCTTGGAAGAAGTGGTAAGATACCCGGAACTATCGACCCGGAACTCGTAGAGTTGGCTAAGGCCAAAGGATTAGAGTTCACCGACGCCGATCCACACACACTGTTGAAGAACAATCTCGAAGATTTCAGAAAGGAAATGGACGAGAACGGTTGGGACTACGGACAGGATGAAGAAGAGCTTTTCGAGCTTGCTATGCACCCAGAACAGTATCGCAACTATAAGAGTGGACAGGCTAAGAAGAACTTCTTGGCCGATCTGCAGGCTGCAAAAGATGCAAAACTCGGCGCAAAGGTTTCTCCCGAAGAGGCTGCTGCATTCAAACATGCGAAAGCAGATGCTATCGTTTCACCCGTCAAGGGACAGATTTTCTGGGAATTCCAAGGCGAAGGTGAGGCTGCACCGGCAGTAGAACCATTCATCGGAAAAGAATACCAAGAGGGCGATGCTTTCTGTTACATCATGACTCCATGGGGAGAATTCGAGACAGTTCCGGCTGCACTCGGAGGCAAACTCGTTGAAATCAACGCCAAGCAAGGTGCTAAGATTAGTAAGGGAGACGTGATTGCATACATCGAAAGACCTACAGCTGAATAAGCATATCAATCTATATACAGAAGGCACAACCCCATCTAAGGAGTTGTGCCTTTTTAAATAGGAACTAAAGAACTCATGGATTACCAAACCATCATTGACAAATATTATCCCGAGAACAATGAGTTACGCCATATATTAATGGTACATAGCCGTAGCGTAGCGGATAAAGCCTTGGCTATTATCGACCGCCATCCGGAGCTAAACATCGACCGACAATTCGTAGAAGAAGCTGCCATGCTCCACGACATAGGTATCATGAAATGCCATGCACCGGGTATTTACTGCACAGGAACAGAGCCTTATATCTGTCACGGACGCTTAGGAGCCGAGCTCATGCGGCAAGAAGGCTTCAACAAACATGCTCGTGTATGCGAAAGACATACCGGTGCGGGCATCTCGGCTATAGCTATAAAAGAACAAAAGTTACCTCTACCCTGTCGCGATTTCCTACCCGAAACGATAGAAGAGCAACTCATCTGCTACGCTGACAAGTTTTACAGTAAAACTCATTTGGACAGAGAGAAAACCATAGAGCAAGCTCGTAAGAGTCTTGAAAAGTTTGGAAGCGACGGCTTAACTCGCTTTGACACATGGTGTAAATTGTTCGAGTAAAACGTTAAATATACTATGTGCAGGGACTGAATCTGCACTTTTTTCTTACCTTTGTACGAATTATGAGAAGATGTTCGTTCATAGTACTGTTGTTATTTGCCTTCATCTTTGTGTTGGCAAATTCCAATATGCAATTCTTTAAAAGGAAACATAAGACCGCTACCAAAGACTCTACAGCGGTGAACGACACCATTTTGCGAGATTCACTCGGCAGAATCATCCCCGACACCTTGCGTATGGACTCCATGCAATTGGCTATCTATCATCATAACAAAGCGATAGACGACTCCATCAAGTTAGACTCCATCAACCGTACAAAAAAGAATGGAATCGACGCTCCCGTCACTTATACAGCTACAGATTCATTGGTCTACGATGCCACATCAAAGGTGGCACATCTCTATGGAAACGCTAACGTGAAGTATGAGACCATGGATTTGACGAGCGACAAAATTTATATGAATCTTGACAGTAGCTTGGTACACGCCACCGGAGCCTATAAAGACTCCACACAAAAGGAACTTACCGGCACTCCTTTATTCAAAATGGGGAATGATTCGTACGAAAGCGATACCATGGCCTTCAATTTTAAGACCAAAAAGGGGCTCATCAGAAACACATACACAAAGCAACAAGACGGCTTCTTGACCAGTGAACTGTCGAAACGAAATGACAATGGCGAGATATTCTTGAAGCATGGGCGTTATACAACATGCGATGAAGAACACCCGGACTTTTATATTGCGCTGTCAAGAGCAAAGGTTCGCCCCGGCAAGGATGTCGTTTTTGGGCCGGCATACTTGGTTGTTGCCGATGTGCCACTGCCTTTTGCGATTCCTTACGGCTTCTTCCCATTCACCAAAAATTACTCCAGTGGCTTCATCATGCCAACGTATGGTGATGAGAGTACACGTGGTTTCTACTTGAGAGATGGTGGATATTACTTTGCCATAAACGATAAATGGGATCTAAAACTCTTAGGAGAAATCTACACAAAAGGGTCGTGGGGACTGAGTGCGGCAAGCAATTACCGCAAGCGTTATAGATACAGTGGCAGTTTCTTATTGAGTTACCAAGATACCAGAACAGGCGATAAAGGACTGCCGGATTACTCCAAACAGAAAAGTTTTAAGATTCAGTGGAGTCACCGGCAAGACTCTAAAGCCAATCCTTATAGCTCGCTTTCGGCTAGCGTAAACTTCGCTACATCGAGCTATGAGCGCAATAATCTGAACAGTCTATACAATCCCTACACGCTCACACAAAGCACTCGAACCTCTTCGGTAAGCTGGAGTACGACATTTTCCAGTATCGGATTGACCTTGAGCAGTACTGCCAACTTAGCGCAGAACATGCAAGATTCAACCATTGAAATGACCTTGCCCGACCTCAATGCCAGCTTGAGTCGCTTCTATCCGTTCCGCCGTAAGAGCGTAGCGGGAAAACTACGGTGGTACGAAAAAATCTCGGTAAGCTATACAGGACAGTTCTCTAACACCATTAGAACTAAAGAAGACCACCTACTCCACGCCAATCTGATTAAGGAATGGAAGAACGGTATGTCGCACAACATCCCCATTACAGGAAGCTTCTCGCTCTTTAATGTAGTGAACGTGGCACCCTCTTTCAACTTCCAAGACCGTATGACGGCTCGCAAGGTAATGCGCTCATGGGACACAGCAACACAAAAAGAGGTGGCCGATACGACTTACGGATTCCACAATCTCTACAATTGGAACCTCAGCGTAAGTGCAAGTACCAAGCTATATGGTATGTTTATTCCCTCTCGTAAGCTCTTCGGCGACAAGGTACAAGCCATCCGTCATGTCATCACACCAACCATCAACTTCAGCTATGCGCCCGACTTCGGTGCACGTCGTTATGGATATTGGGATTCATATCAAAAGACCGATGCCAATGGAAACGTCACTTGGGAGCAGTATTCTCCTTATTCCGACTCTAGATATGGAGTTCCATCAATAGGTCAAACCAAAAGTATCAGCTTCGCCATCGACAATAATATCGAGATGAAAGTGAAATCGGACAAAGATTCTACGGGCGTTAAGAAGATTAGTATCATTGATAATTTAGGCCTCAACATGTCTTACAATGCTGCCGAAAAGGAACGTCCTTGGAGTGATTTGAGCATGAATATCCGTCTGAAATGGTGGAAGAGCTACACCTTTAATATGAATGCTGTCTTCGCAACTTACGCTTATGAGCTTGGCGCAGATGGCAAGCCATTCGTCGGCACACACACGGAATGGGGACGAGGACGCTTCGGTCGATTCCAAGGGATGTCGCAAAACCTCTCTTTCACACTCAATCCTGAAAAGATAAAGAAATGGTTTGGCGGTGGAAGTGACGACGATGCAGACGACAAAAAGCGAAAGAAGAACGATCCTGATGCCGAAGGTGTGGACACAGACATAGAGAGTAACGTTGATGACGAAATGATAGAAGGCCAGCGAGGTGCTAAATCTAAGCAGAAAAGAGGTAAAGCCGAGACCGACGACAATGGCTATATGACTTTCTCAATGCCTTGGTCTTTGACTTTCGGATATGGTATTACGATGCGCGAAAACACTGGCGGTACGTTCAATACAAAGACAATGCGCTATCCATATAAGTTCTCTCAAACTCTCAACGTGAGTGGCAATCTGCGCATCAGCGACGGTTGGAATATCAGTTTCTCCAGTGGTTACGACTTCGACTATCACAAACTGAGTATGACGACGGCCTCTCTCCAGCGCGACCTACACTGCTTCAACATGAGTTGCTCAGTAGTTTTAGCCCCTTATACAAGCTATAACTTCACGTTCCGCTGCAATGCCAGCACGCTGACCGACGCCTTGAAATACGATAAACGAAGCGGTGTTAATAGTGCCGTTCAATGGTATTAAATAAAAAGCGAGACCGTCTGGCCTCGCTTTCTTCTTTTTATTATTTGCTTATTTCGTATTAAATCGGATACCGGCTTTTAGTTCAAAAGTTATTGGTCGGTCGTTATAAATCGTCTGAACATCTGATTTATTGTCAAAATGATAGGCAGCTCCCGGTTCAACATAGAGTCCTAGTTTATGTGATAATTTATATTCCACACCCATACGACTGCTTAGCGACCACTGCAATCGTTCCATCTTAACCTTACTGTAAGTCGACTTCCCATTACTATCCTCCCCGTTTTCTTGGCGACCAGAGACTAGTTTTTCAGCTCGTCCACCCGCTGCGACATAAACATTCAACTTGTTATTCTGCCATAAGGAGTAGTTCATTTCCAACGGAATACCCACGAAGTGAAGCTGTTGCTTACTACTATACGATGTAGAACCAACGACATTGGCCATATCAGAACTGTGATAGCTGTACATCAAACCAGTCTCAAGGCTCAAACGATGCATTAATGGGATTGACAACGTTACTCCTACAGTCACCGGTTGATGATGATGTACCTTCTTTTTTACTTCATTTTGTCCCACAGGTATGATATAGGTAGTCTTTTCGGGCAACATTTCATAGTCATTACTCACAGCAAGTGCCGCATAATCGGAGTTACTCAAATTAGCCGATTTAGGTAATCCTCCTAGCGATAAGCCAAATTTCAACCCTTCATGGGTTTTCTTTTGATTATGTACCAAAGCCAATAATCCATTATCACGAGACCGTGTAGACGAGGTTTTGTTTTGTTTCTTCTCTGTTATAGGCTTCTCTTCTGTCTTTTTAGATGGCAACACCTGTTGGTCAGGCGATACCACTGTGCTATCCTGATTCAATACTTGAGCTATCATTCCCCCACTATTATCCGTCTCCAAACGACGCACAACCGGTGGTAATATACTCTCGACAGCCTTCTTAACTTGGGCTACCAAATCTTGATTAGTTTCACTTATATACTGTTTTGTAGGAGTTTCGTGTTCATGAAAATCTGCCATTGGGGCATTTATTTTCACCCCTTGGTTCACCTGATTTACCGAAGTATTGGTCAATAGAACCAATCCCACAGCCGCAGCACCAAGCAATAAAGCAACTACAATGCCCTTGCCTCGCACCTTATCAGGTACCTTTTCCTCTTCTATTGAGATTGGAGCATACTCTTGATCGAGAACTTCCAGACGTCCCATTACATCGTCTAGCAACCCTTGTGGAGCTGTTTCCTCGTAATTTTCCATCTTGCTACGCAATGTCTTTAGCCAATCATTGCTCATACCCGTCCTCCTTTCTTATATTCAATTATCTTCTTTTTCAATATCGTTTTCGCCCTATTCAGCTGCGATGCCGATGAATTTTCTTTGATACCTAGTATATTTCCTATTTCTTTATGGCTTTTATCTTCAAATACATAGAGGTTGAATACCGTTCGATACCCATCGGGCAGCTCTCGAATCATCTCTTGTAACACTTTCGGTGGCACCTCGTCTACCGGCATATCATCATCGTCTGCCACCTCCGGTAAGTTTTCATCGAACAACAATGGTACAGTCTTCGACTTCCTGAGGAAGCTCAATGCTTCATTTACTACAATCCTTTTACCCCATGCCAATAATGACCCTGCAGCCCGATATTCAAAGTTTTCGGCATTCATAAACACCTTAATCAGAGCTTCCTGAAGAACATCTTTCACATCGGCATCGCTTTGTATATAACGCGAACAAACGGCGGTGAGTCTTCCGGCATATAGAGCATAGAAGTCCCTCATCGCCGTTTTATTCCGTTGGCGAAGTCCCTGAGCAATGCGCAGTTCTTGCTGTGTCTCTGTTAGTTGCACTTATTTCTTTAATAAGTCGTCCCTCACACGATAGTCAAACGTAACGCTCTCCTGACCGAAAAACGACTTCCACTTCAACTTCAATGTTACTTTCTTCTTCCCTTGCGCTTTAGCTAAACTATCTATTTTAGCCAATCGGAATGCTATAAAAGCCGGTCTCAGTACACCAGTAACATCTCCATGCGCATGATGACGGAATTCTAACTCGTATGGGTCTTTAGGATTCGTATCCATAACAAGGTTAAAGACATGCTTCTTATTATTATTTACTCCCCACATCGTGTGGAATCCTAATGTCAGATAGCCATCTTCAGCCACCGTAGGAAACGCTCTGATAACATCCACAGGGTCATTCCCGTACGTTGCAATATCTTGCTTTTCGCCCAATGTCTTCACAGCGGGCTTCGTTCTAATGCTATCCATCCAATTGACATAGAACTGCAAGACACCATTTTTATCCTTTCCTTCTTCCCGAAGATTGGCAAGCGCACGTACTTCTTTGTCTCCAAAAGGTGATTTTGCATAATTTTTGGCATGTCCAACTTTATCTTCTGACATCCAAATATAGAACTTCTTTCCATCCTTCATAGGTTTTACCGTTACCACAGCATTGGCCAATGGCTTACCTCGAAACCCATTATTATCACCATCCGAGTTACATGAAGTAATCAAAAATGATGTTACCATCATCATCAATACCGATAGAAAACCGGTAATTTTTATTCCTTTAGTCTGTCTTATCAGTTGGGAAACTGCATTATTCGTTTTCATTTCAGTTCTGTTTTTTGCGTTAATACTAATTTTGCAGGTGAGTACTCAAACAGTAAATACACAAATAAAAGAATCTTGCATTGATAAACTTTAAAGCATGTTAAATAGATATTACATCGCTAGGAATAGGAATTCTTTATCCCAATTTCATCAAATCTTGTAATGAAGACTCCTCGCCTACCACCCAAACCACATCTCCCACCTCAAACACACGGGTAGGATTGATGAGCGTGAGCGTCTGTTGCCCCTGCTCGGCACCCACAACCATGCAATTATAACGGTCGCGGATACCACTTTCTTTCAATGTCTTTCCGGCCAAACAGCTATCTTTCCCGATTACCAGTTGCCGCAATTTCATCTCTCGCTTCTCTATTTCTGCATCTTCAGGCACCAATGCTCCTTTCATAGCCGCAGAAAAATGATGCAACTGTTCATCGTTTCCTATCACCTGAATTGTATCGCCGGGAAAGATTATTGTATCACCATTGGGGATGTTCAGCCGCTGTCTGCCACGCAAGATACTACTCACATGCACCCCAAAACGATTGCGGAATTGCAATTGCCGTAGCGACCGACCGGCCCACACCGAATCTTCCGGCACATCCACATCGCTGATATGGATGTCACGATCAAGCAGATGTCCCTCAAAGAGCGGTCGTTTACGCCCATGCACACGTGCTTCTATGTCGCGCGACTGCAAGTTTTGAATGAACAAACGTTCCAATCTGATACTCCGATGTTTCAACGACCGTGACAGTATCATGAGGATTATCATAGCCACAGCTATCGTTATCATCAGCGCATTGGTAAACCTTGTCAAGTAATTACAGATATAGAAGATGAAGGCCGATGCTATAATCACCCTCACCAAGCTTGTGAAAAGCAGTGGCAGACGGTTGATACGATTCTCTGTCCATAACTGTTTAAACTCTTCACTGTGGAAATGTCGCATCACCAACGCACGCAGGAAAGGTGAAATCAAAGCCACCGTCAACACGCCACACACGCCGTTTGCCCACCAATGAGGCAGCAAATGGCGCACAAAAGGTAGGAAGAAAGTGAGCATCATAGCAGTCACAGCAGCCGACAAAATACCATAGATGGCCGTGCTGACAAGTAACTTCCGCAGTAACATTCTCCATGTTCCGGCCTCGTTAGACATGTGATTGTCCACACTCAAATGGTTCAAACGCCTCAACCAGCGCTTGGGAAGGCGCCTCTCCACCAACAGATAGCATGGTTCGGCAGCCCGCATCATATACGGAGTGAGGAAGGTTGTAATAACCGAAACGGCCACTACCACCGGATAAAGGAATTTACTGATTACGCCAAGCGACAACCCCAACGAGGCTATGATGAAAGCAAACTCACCTATTTGCGCCATAGAGAAACCACAACGCATAGCTGTCTTCAGCGACTGCCCGCTGAGTAAAAAGCCCAATGTACCAAATACTCCCTGCCCGACGAGGATGGTCAACACCAACACAACGATGGGTGCGGCATACTTCATCATCACAACAGGGTCTACCAACATACCCACTGAGACGAAGAAGATGGCTCCAAAAAGATTCTTAATAGGTTCCACCACACGGATAATCTTATCGGCTTCCACCGTCTCGGCTAAAATACTGCCCATCACAAATGCACCAAAGGCACTGCTAAAACCTACCTGTGTAGAGATGACAGCCATCAGACAGCAGAGTCCCAACGCCACGATGACCAGCGTCTCACTATTCATCAACTTACGTGTCTTGCGCAAAAAGCTTGGTATAACAAACAATCCTACGACGAACCAAAGCACCAAGAAGTAACCAATACGGAACAATGAGCCGAATAATTGTCCCCCATCCGGACTACTCCCACCAGCCAATGTACTTAGCATTACCATCAAAACAATAGCCAATACATCCTCTAATATAAGCACACTCATCACCAATCCGGCAAACTTCTGCTGCCGAAGTCCAAGGTCGTCGAGCGCTTTATATATAATAGTGGTGGACGACATAGCCAGCATACCACCCAAGAAGATACAGTCCATCTTACCCCATCCGAACGCATGACCGACATTAATGCCCAACAACATCATGCAGAAAATGATAGTAAGCGAAGCTATCACCGGTGCCAACCCCATCTTCAAGATCTTCTTAACCGAGAAGTCCAGTCCCAAAGCAAACAAAAGGAATAGCACACCTATATCGGCCCACGTCTGTATATCGGCCTTATCGACCACCGACATGGTATAAGGCATGTGGGGCGAAACAAGGAATCCGGCAAGAATATAGCCCAACACGAGAGGTTGGCACAACTTTTTGAACAATAAGATAACGATACCTGCCACAACCAATATCAAGGCAAGATCGGCTATAAGATGGGGTAATTCGGCCATAAATTGTTTGATATGAAAAGGAGCTGAATGAGCGTACACCGTTCATTCAGCTCCTTGCTTATTTATGAATAGTTCTTTTGGTTAATCTTCATAGTTCCCGGTAATCTCGCATATCTTCACGATGACATCCACAGCTTTCTCCATTACCTGCACAGAGACAAACTCATAAGGCCCGTGGAAGTTGACACCGCCAGCAAAAATATTGGGACAAGGCAAGCCCTTGAAGCTGAGCTGCGCACCATCCGTACCGCCACGGATAGGAGCAACCTTCGGTGCTACACCGCTTTCCTGCATAGCTTTCAGTACAATATCGATAACATGCATGTTCGGATCTATCTTTTCCTTCATGTTGTAATACTGATCTTTCAGCTCAATACGTACTGTTCCTTCACCGTATTTCTCGTTCATACACTTCACGCAGTCTTCCATGAAGTCTTTGCGATCCTCGAATTTCTCTCGATCGTGGTCGCGAATGATATAACTCAACTTCGCTTCTTCCGTACGACTCTCAATACCTAGCAGATGGTAAAAGCCTTGATAACCCTCCGTAGTCTCCGGTAAGTCGGTCTCCGGAATCATGTTATTAAACTCGCAAGCCAATCGATTGGCATTAATCATCTTACCTTTGGCATATCCGGTATGCACACTCACACCCTTGATAAACACCTTGGCACCGGCAGCATTGAAGTTTTCGTATTCCAAATCGCCCAAATCGCCGCCATCCATGGTATATGCCCAATCACAACCAAACTTCTCTACATCGAAATGATGAGCCCCCATACCAATCTCTTCATCGGGATTGAAGCCCACACGAATGTCTCCATGCTTTATCTCATCGTGGTCGCGTAGGTAGCACATTGCCTGTACTATCTCAGCTATACCGGCTTTGTCGTCGGCTCCGAGCAGTGTTGTACCATCGGTAACGATGATGTCTTCGCCCTTATGGTCTTTGAGTTCAGGAAACTTGTCAGTACTAGAGATGATGCCCGGTGACAATTCTATATCGTTACCATCATAATTTTCGATAACGCGTGCCTTTACTCCGTAGCCACTGGCATCGGGACTTGTATCGTAATGAGAGATGAAACCGATGGTCGGTAACTTCTTCTTGGTGTTAGCTTTCAGTGTGGCATAGATGTAACCCATATCATCCATCTTCACATCGCTCAATCCTTCGTTCTCTAATTCCTTAACCAGATATTTGGCAAATTCCAATTGTTTCGCCGTACTCGGCACGGTCTCAGAGTCTTCAGCCGACTGTGTGTCGAACTTGGTGTAATTGATAAATCGTTCGGTTATTTCCATTTTACAATTTTGTCTTTATAAGTATAGTACTGCAAACATACACAAAAATCCCGTAATTTCAAAACTTAGAAATATAAAAAACATAAGTGGGAGACGGAAATAAAATTCTTATCCAATCTAAAAATATCTTTGTCATAACGCAACTATAGCAGAATGATTATATCTTAGGAATCGTAGGGACGCGCCATGTCGCGTCCACGAGCAGGATATATACCACATTTTCAGAGCCGGAAGCTTTAGAGTTATGGCAACGAATCGGCTGCCTTTCAAGCAGTAAATTCCCTATCTCTCAATCCTAACCCAATACTTTTCAACTCAAAAACTCATGAACTTTCAAACTCAACCAATAACTCATCAACTCAAAGACTTAAAAACTGAAATCTCAACTCGTCCACTTATCCACTTAAAACCATCTCCCTCCCCTTTTGGGGAGGGCTGGGGTAGGGCTGTTGCAGCGGCTCCCCAGCATCGCTGTCTCGGCTTTTCAGTAATGCTGCATGGACTTGACAGCGATGTTGCCTTGGCCTTGCAGGCAAGTAGTTAACAAGTAAACGAGTTGACAAGTAGACAAGATTACAAGATATGAAGCTAGTTAACGAGTTGACAAGTAGACAAGATTACAAGATATGAAGCTAATGAATGAGTTGACAAGTAGACGAGTTTGAGTTGACAAATAGATAACTCTTTGTACTCATAAAGATAATATGGAGTTTAAAGAATATCATGTTTTTTACCTAAATTTGCCGACATTATGATACTGAATATCGTTTTTATCCTTGCCGGCATCGTACTGGTGCTGTGGGGAGCCGACCGTTTGACCGACGGAGCCGTGGCTTTAGCCGAGAGAATGAATATCCCTCAAATCGTTATCGGACTCACAATTGTGGCCATGGGAACATCCATGCCGGAGTTTTGTGTGAGTCTTGTATCAGCTCTTAAAGGCACACCCGATTTGGCAGTGGGCAATATTGTGGGTAGCAATATCTTCAATTCACTGCTCATTGTGGGCGTAGCTGCGATGGTCACTCCCATGACTATTTTGCACTCTACGGTGAAAATGGATATTCCGTTTGCGCTCGTGGCAGCTGTAGTACTACTGATGATGTGTATGGACGGTAACATTTCACGCATCGATGCCGGTATTTTATTAGCATTACTTGCTATCTTTATGTATGTGACTCTGAAAGAGGCGAAGGGTGAAAACGGCGCTACGAAAGAAGCAAACCGGCACCCCATGAACGTATGGAAAGCCATAGGATTCTTGCTTCTAGGCTTGGTGTGCTTGATAGTTGGCAGCAACATCTTCGTAGACGGAGCCACCAACGTGGCACATACACTAGGTGTAAGCGATGCAGTGATAGGTTTGACGATTGTTGCCGGAGGAACTTCACTGCCCGAACTAGCCACTAGTGTAGTATCGGCACGCAAAGGCCAAAGCGGCATTGCCATTGGTAATGTGTTAGGGAGCAACGTGTTCAATATCTTGGCCATCCTTGGTCTCACCGGCATCATCTCACCGATGATAATTCAAGGCATCACCACAACCGACTTATCGGTCATGGTAGTGGCAATGATTATGCTGTGGTTGTTCTCCTTCACCAAGTATACCATCGCCCGATGGGAAGGAGCTATCCTCACAGCTACGTTCGTCGGCTATCTGAGTTACTTGCTTTATCAAGTGGTATAAAGCAAGTGCTAAGTTACGATTATCGGACTTTTGCTTGCCTACGTCGCTGATAATGATTAACTTTGCAACCGCTTAAATAAGAACCGAGTGCTTGGTAAACCTCGTAAAAAACAAGAAAATGGAAAAGAAACGTAACATGGTGAGTGTGCTGTTTATGCTTTTCAGCATACTCTTTTGTGTTTGTCTAATTGCGGCAAACGTACTCGAAACAAAGCAAATCGCAGTAGGTCCTTTCACATTACCGGGTGGTTATACCACAGGTGCAATTAGTTTGACCGGTGGACTCATTGTCTTCCCCGTCTCATACATTATTAACGACTGCGTATGCGAGGTGTGGGGCTATGGCAAAGCACGCTTGTTGATATGGATAGGATTTGCCATGAACTTCTTCTTTGTGACGCTTGGTGCACTCTGCGATTGGATTCCCGGTGCTCCATATTGGACCAATGATGCCGGCTTCCACGCCGTGTTTGGCTTGGCACCACGCATCGCTGCCGCTTCATTTACCGCTTTCCTGTGCGGTTCGTTCGTCAATGCTTACGTGATGAGTCGCATGAAAATTTCATCAAAAGGAAAGAATTTCTCTGCTCGTGCCATCCTTAGTACGGTGTTCGGAGAGAGTGTTGACTCTATTATCTTCTTTCCCTTGGCACTCTCAGGAATCGTACCAACCGATGAACTACCCGTGTTGATGATTGGACAAGTGATACTCAAGACACTGTACGAAGTCGTTGCATTGCCGTTAACCATCCGTGTGGTACGCGCTGTCAAGCGACATGAAGGCGAAGACGCCTACGATGATGGTATCAACTACAACGTGTTTAAGTTGTTGAATATCTAAAATGAGATGATCAAAATATGGAAAACCAAGCAATCAAACAACAAGATACACGCGAAGAAGAGGGTTTGCAGGCACTAGGTTCTGCAACCCGCTATCGCATGGACTACGCTCCTGAGGTACTCGAAACATTTCAAAACAAGCATCCGGAGAACGATTATTGGGTGAGATTCAATTGCCCTGAATTTACTTCACTGTGCCCAATTACCGGTCAACCCGACTTTGCCGAGATTCGAATATCCTATGTTCCAGCTGAGAAAATGGTGGAAAGTAAGAGTTTGAAGCTCTATCTATTCAGCTTCAGAAACCACGGTGACTTCCATGAAGACTGTGTCAACATCATCATGAAAGACCTCATTAGGCTCATGAGTCCTAAATATATAGAGGTGACGGGAATCTTTACACCGCGTGGTGGCATTAGTATTTATCCCTATGCTAACTACGGTAGACCCGGAACAAAGTATGAACAAATGGCCGAGCAACGCTTTGCTACTCACGAATAAACACTTTTAAGACCACCATACCATGCGACGATTAACACTACTTTTAGCTCTAACAACTGTATTTACAACCCTATGGGGACAACCCATCAGTGAGAAACGCCCGAAAGTAGCCGTCGTATTGTCGGGTGGTGGAGCCAAAGGTATGGCTCATATCGGTGCTCTCAAGGTGATAGAAAGAGCCGGAATTCCAGTCGACATCATTACCGGTACATCTATGGGAAGCATCATCGGTGGTCTATACGCAGTGGGATACAATGCCCATACGCTCGATTCTCTAGTAAGAAAGCAAGACTGGACGTTCGTTCTTTCGGATAAAGCAGACGTGAGCAGCAGTACACTTGCCAACCGAAAGAAACAAAATACCTATCTATTGACACGCGACATGATCTTCTCAAAACGCTCCGGTAGTGTCTCAGGACTTATCCGCGGGAAGAATCTATCGAAACTTTTTGCTCAACTAACGTCTGCTTATCGTGATTCAATAGATTTCAATAAGCTTCCCATTCCTTTTGCATGCGTGGCTACCAACATCGTAGATAACACGGAATACGTTTTCCATCACGGTGTATTGGCAGAGGCTATGCGCACCAGTATGGCTATTCCGGGAGTGTTTTCTCCAATCAGAAAGGGCAATATGGTGCTGGTTGATGGCGGTCTACGCAACAATTATCCGGTGGATATTGCTCGCGAAATGGGTGCCGACTACGTGATAGGAGTAACCGTTCAAGGCTCACCCAAGACCGCAGACGACCTATCTAACGGTGCAGCTGTAATCAGTCAGATAGTAGCTGTGAACTGTAAAAACAAGTACGATGAGAATATTGCCAACACCGATGTGCTCATCAAGGCCAACATCAGCGGCTATTCAGCTGCCAGTTTTACCCACGCAGCCATCGATACATTGATAGCACGAGGTGAAGCAGACGCCTTAAAACACTGGGATGAATTGCTGGCTTTGAAGGCTAAGTTGGGGCTTTCAGCTGATTATCAGCCCACTGCCAAGCCTTTACAACATGCCTCTCCCCTGCCCGAACGAATGAAACTAGGCAGTATTACCTTTGAGGGTGTGGATGCAGCAGACCGTAATTACCTTGAACGACAGTACAGATTAAACCATCGCGACAGTATCTCGATGGGCTATATGGAGAAAGTTGTGAATACAATGCGGATAGACTTGTACTACGACGATGCCTATGTGGACTATCAACAAGCGGGCGATAGCTACAACATACACGTCGTTGCAAATGCCAAGAAAGCTACGAAACTGAATTTAGGAGTACGTTTCGACACCGAAGAAATCGTAGCTTTGCAAGCTAATGCAGGCTTTTTCGTCAAGAGCAAAAACGTTCCTATGACTGCCGATTTCACCATGCGACTCGGCAAAAGAATCATGGGAAGGGGTGATTTCTCGATTCATCCATACGCTTGGGGACGCATGATGCTCTCCTATATCTTCCAACATAACGACATCAATGTGAACGAACGGGGAAACAGAATCTTTAATGTCACCTACAATCAACACTCCGTTTACCTAAATGTATTCGACTTTAATATTCGCAATTTCAACGTTACCATAGGTCCACACTTCGACTATTACTCCATTCACGACATCCTGTCAAACCAAGATATCGTTTCCGATTTCTCGACAGTACACCATCTTCATCTCCTAAGCTACCATGCCCATGTGACTTATAACTCCGAAAACAATTGGTATTTCCCATCTCATGGTGCCAATATGGAGGCCGGATATGGGTATTACACCGATAATTTTGCACACTATAATGGGCATATTGGCTTCAGCGCATTGAATGCTTCATGGCGCTGGGCATTCCCTTTGACCAACCGATTAACCCTACAGCCCATGCTCTACGGACGGTTGTTATTCGGTTCAAACATCCCCGGTGTGAAACGAAATACCATCGGTGGCGACTGGAACTCCCATTACTTTGACCGCCAAATGCCCTTTGCCGGCATGGGATATGTGGAATTTACCGACAACCAATTCATCGGTTTGCAACTCAAACTACAACAACGCATCGCTGACAACAACTATGTGATGCTGAAAATAACAGGGGCACAGCATGCCGAAAAGTTGAGAGGATTGCTCGACCGTGGTCCAATGATGGGTTATCAAGCCTCATATTACTACAACAGCATGCTTGGACCACTCGGCGCAAGCCTTGGTTTCGCGAGCAAAACCAACCAATTCTATTTCCATATCAACCTCGGTTTTGTATTTTAAACCGGCATCTTTCCCTTATCATTTCAAAGAGTCGGCATCTTAATCTCGCACTATATTGCCGACTTTTCAGATAAAAATGGTATCTTTGCAGGACACTGTAAAACCTAAAAACGAGATGGAAGAATACATCGTTTCGGCGCGTAAGTACCGTCCTATGAGCTTCGATTCTGTGGTAGGTCAATCTGCTTTGACCACCACATTGAAGAATGCTGTAAAGAGCGGTAAGCTTGCACACGCCTATTTATTCTGTGGTCCGCGTGGTGTGGGGAAGACTACGTGTGCCCGTATCTTCGCTAAAGCCATCAATTGCGAGCATCCACGCGAGGACGGGGAAGCTTGTAACGAATGCGAGAGTTGCCGTTCGTTCAATGAACAGCGTTCGTATAACATCTTCGAACTGGACGCAGCAAGTAATAACTCGGTCGAGAACATTAAGGCTTTGATGGAACAAACGCGCATTCCCCCGCAAGTTGGACGCTACAAAGTGTTTATTATTGACGAGGTACACATGCTCAGCACGGCAGCTTTCAACGCCTTCTTAAAGACATTGGAAGAGCCCCCTTCGCACGTCATCTTTATCCTTGCGACAACTGAGAAGCACAAGATTCTACCCACAATCTTAAGCCGTTGCCAGATATACGACTTCGAACGGATGAGCGTTTCCAATACCATCAATCACTTGAAGATGGTTGCCGAGAAAGAAGGAATCACCTACGAAGAGCGTGCACTGGAAATTATTGCAGAGAAAGCTGATGGCGGTATGCGTGACGCACTGTCTATCTTCGATCAGGCTGCAAGCTTCTGTATGGGAAACTTGACGTACGACAAGGTGCTCGAAGACTTGAATGTGCTCGACACCGAGAACTATTTCAAGGTGATAGACTTGGCTCTTGAGAACAAAGTGAGCGACATTATGGTGCTGCTCAACAGCGTTATCAGCAAGGGATTCGACGGTGGTAACTTCATCATAGGGTTAGCCAGTCATGTACGTAATGTACTAATGGCCAAGGACAACCAAACCATTCCACTGCTTGAAGCGAGCGAACAACAGCGTAAACATTACCAAGAACAGGCAGCCAAATGCCCTACTCGATTCTTATACAACGCCTTGAAGTTAATGAATCAATGCGATATCAACTACCGACAAAGTAGTAATAAGCGTCTATTGGTGGAACTTACGCTGATTCAAGTGGCTCAACTCACGCAGCCAGCCGACGAAGATGCAGGCGCGGGGCGTAGCCCTCACAGATTAAAATCCCTGTTTAAGAAATTAATTTCTTCCACACCTAAACCGGCATCGCAGGTGGCCGGGGTTGGAACGAATACCGGTGGAGCATGGCGTACAGACAGAGCAAAAGTGGCAGCACAGCTCCATAACGAGCCACAAAAGCCCACAGAAGCTCCCCATGCAGCCACAGAAAGTGCATCTACAGTCCAAAAGCCGCGCCTTAAACTTAACAAGTTGGGCTTCACATTTAAGGAATTGAGAAACGGGCCGGACAAGGTAGCCGAACAAGAAGTCACAATTACCAACAGCGGCGAGAACAATGAGTTCAGTCAAGAAGACTTGGAATTGCAATGGTTGTCTATGTGTAACCGCATGCCACAATCGATGACAGGCATGGCTTCGCGCATGAAGAACATGCGACCACGCATCACCGACTACCCCAACATCGAAGTTATCGTAGACAATCAGATACTCTTGAATCAGATACAAGATATCAAGCCACGTATCAAAGTGACGATAGCCAAGGCGTTGCACAATGGAAATATAGACCTAAGTCTACGTTTGGCCAAAGCCGAAGAGGTGACCAAGATATTGACAAAACGCGAAATCTACGACGAAGTGCGGCGCAAGTATCCGGCGATGGAGAAACTACGAGTGGCACTCGACCTAGAATTGACTTAGCTAATATCGCTGCATACAAAACGCGAACAATCTCATCAAAAGATTGTCCGCGTTTGTTTTATATTCTCACAGTTTAAATAAGAGGCATCCCAACCTGCTTACATTCCTCGCGCATTGACTCAGGCCAAATGCTAGCTTGGATTTCTCCGATGTGCGCTTTGTGCAGCATCACCATGCAAAGACGACTCTGTCCGATACCGCCACCAATGCTCAACGGCAGTTGATCGGTTAATAATTGATGGTGGAAGTAAAGTTTCTCGCGGTCTTCCTTACCCTCTATTTCAAGTTGACGCTTTAAGCTTTCTTTGTCAACACGAATACCCATGGATGACAACTCAAAGCTACGCCCCAGCACCGGATACCATATTAATATGTCACCATTCAGCCCTGGCATACCATTCTCGCCCATAGTAGACCAGTCGTCATAGTCGGGAGCACGCCCATCGTGCTTCTCTCCATTACTCAACTTGGCACCAATACCGATGATAAACACGGCTCCATACTTCTCACAGATAGCATCTTCGCGCTCTTTTGGTGTCTTATCAGGATACATTTGCATCAGTTCCTCGCTATGTACGAAGTGAATATCTTCGGGTAGGAAAGGTTTTAACTGCGAATAAGTCTCACATGCCAAATACTCAGTACGCAAGATGGCCGCATAGATTCGGCGCACCACATTCTTCAAGAATGCCACATTGCGCTGCTCTTGAGTCACGACAGCTTCCCAATCCCACTGGTCTACATAGAGCGAGTGTAAATTATCCAATTCCTCATCGGCGCGAATGGCATTCATATCCGTATAGATACCATAGCCCGGTTCTATTTCGTATTCGGCCAAAGCCAACCGTTTCCATTTGGCTAATGAGTGTACCACCTCTGCTTGAGCATCCCCTAAGTCTTTCACAGGGAATGCCACCGGGCGCTCAACACCGTTCAGGTCGTCATTAATACCAAGCCCTTTGAGCACGAAAAGCGGTGCCGTGACGCGGCGCAGACGCAGTTCCGTGGCTAGGTTCTGTTGGAAAAACTCTTTAATGAGTTTAATACCCTGCTCGGTTTGTCTCATATCGAGCAATGCCTTATACCCCTCCGGTTTGATTAGTTTACCCATATCTTTTTCTTTTATCTACTCTTTTTACGTTGCAAAGATAAGAGTTGTATAGCAAAAACACAAGTATTATCACCACAATTTTCGCAAAAAGACAGAAAAACTTTTCTATTTCTATCTTTTTGTATCAACAAAAACGTATAATTACTGTTTTATGTTAGCCATTTATTCGTTTTTGGTTTACGTTATGATACTATCCATTTTGCCTTTCCGCTTTTTCAGTATTGGGATTTGGGTAATTCATTTTTTTTCTCTACTTTTGCAACGTTATCGCATCTAGGTCCCGTAGCTTAGCTGAATAGAGCGTCAGATTCCGGTTCTGAAGGTCTTGGGTTTGAATCCCAACGGGATCACATATAACCTCAACGAGGAATTCTCCAATATGGAAGATTCCTCGTTGTTGCATTTTCTACTGTTTCCTTTTTATCCATCAACAAATCTATTTGACAATTCAAACCTGTCTACATAGCTTCTCGACAACTTGTTAACTAGCCTACTGCAAAGGCTCGGCAATTTTGCTGTCTCGACTCTGCAGCAATGCTGTTTGGGCTTTGCAGCAATGTTGGGGAGTCATTGCAGCATCCTCCCCCAAACTCTCTTGTAGGGAAAGGGGGATACCTTTCCTATCGTATGAATAGATATATTATCTGAAAGACTAAACTACCAATAAAATAAAAGAGGCGATGCCACAGCACCGCCTCTACAATCTATAACTATTTACCACATCTCTTTCCCTATTAATGGAAAGTTGCTTTACCTATTGAAAATTCTTTGGAGCCATTATCCAATCTCAATCTGACGAGCAATTTTCTGCTCTTCATGCTTAACCTTGGGTAATTCCACAGTCAGCACACCGTCGTTCACGCGAGCCGAAATCTTCTCTTTATCCACGTCATCGGGCAAGATAAGCGTCTGCTCATACTTAGCGTAAGAGAACTCACGACGTAGATAATGCTCCTTTTCTTCTTTGACATTGCGCTTGTTTTCCATCTTGATGGTAAGGTCGCCGTCGGCATTGATATTTACGTCGAAGTCTTTCTTGCGCAAGCCCGGAGCTGCGAGTTCTACTGTATACTGAACATCTGATTCCTTCACATTGATGGCCGGAGCTGTCGCGTTGGCCTTTGGCATATCTACGTTGTTAAAGAAATCATTGAAAACAACTGGTAACCATGAATTTCTGTACATCATAATCTTATCTCCTTTACTTTAATTTATTCTTGTTATTGAATCTATAAAGCAGGGTGCAAGTTATATACCAAATAGCAAAGCAAGACATATTGACAGCGCGCTGTGTCAATATGGCATTATATTTGAATCGTATTTTCCTTTTATATACACCATCAACGATATGTAGGGCTGTCTTATCAGACAGGTTTTATCTCCATTCCATCTTCCCGGAAGTTTCTGCTTCGCTCCAACATCCGGCTATTATAAAGGATTGCCTTACAGGCAAAGAATACGGATAAAACGCATTGCAAATGATAGATTCTGAACTTTTAGCATCGGCATATCATTAAGATAAATAGATTGTTGAGCGCAAAGATAAGTATTATTCTGTAGCCCACAAGCACTTATATCAAATATTCCACCATTCCATTACCATGAAAATTCCAACTTGGTCAAACTTACTATGTATACAGTTCTTCAACTCTCGTTATTTGGAATTCTTATTCTGTTTTAGTATCTTTGCGATGATAATGAATAATAACTATGGATATTGAAAAGACAAAAGAAATAAGAGGGAACGAACCGGGACTCTCCCAAACATTGGGAATGGAGTTTTTTTCTACCCCGGAACCTGATACTGTAATGGCTCGCATGAAAGTAGACGATCGCAACAAGCAACCCTTCGGTTTCCTAAGTGGCGGTGCTTCGTTGGCATTGGCCGAAAATCTGGCCGGTGTAGGCAGCATGGCTCTCTGTCCGGGCAAGATATGTGTGGGTATCAACGTGAGTGGAAATCACGTGAAGGCTGTTGCTTACGGTGGATGCGTAACAGCATTGGCCCGCATCAAAAGCAAAGGACGAACACTACATGTATGGAATATAGACATCACAAATGATGATGGTGACCTCATTTCGACCGTACAGGTAACCAATTATATAATGACGCCACGCAAGCATGAATAGTTTTGCGCTCTACCGACTACCACACTTCCACCATTATATAAAGGTGGTACAACACGGTGGACAACCGTTGGAACTATCATCGGTTGCCGACTTGAATGGGCGAAAAGGTTTTGTATTGGCTCCTTTCTCGCCTACACCGAGTCACCCAATCCTACTCTTACAACCTGACGAAGTTGAGCAAATAGAGTTCCCAATCGGGACTCATAATCCCTACAAGCACTTAGAGAATGCGGAGAACGAAGAGGACAAGAAGCGATATGCAACCATATTTGAACGTTTCCACGAGCAACTAGAGCATGGAAACTTCAGAAAAATAGTACTTGCCCGCTCCTCTGAAATCAACCTACAAAGCAGCCTTCCGGCTGAAGAACTATTTATCCAAGCATGCCAACGCTATCCTCATATGATGGTGGTATTGGTATATACACCTAAAAGTGGTATGTGGTTGATGGCTACACCGGAAATTTTGCTCAAGGGAGACGGACTTGAATGGCACACCATGGCACTGGCCGGAACCATGCAACTAGACGCTTCGCAAATGGATTTCGACAATCCGCCTCATCCCGGAGAGGCTGAACAGATACGCTGGAGCCAAAAGAATATACAGGAACAACGCTATGTGGCACGCTATATAGAAGATTGTCTGCGAAAATACGGAGCCGAATTCAACGAGGAAGGTCCATATACTACGCGTGCAGCCAATCTTGTGCATCTGCGCAGCAACTTCCACTTTAGATTACCACAAACAAAGAAACTGGGAGAATTGTTGGACAGCCTGCACCCCACACCGGCCGTATGTGGCATTCCGAAAGATATATGCAGGCAATTCATCATTGACCACGAGGCGCATCCACGTGGCTATTATAGCGGTTTCGTAGGCCCGATAGACACGCAGGGAGAAACCCATTTATACGTATCGTTGCGCTGTATGCAGATACAAAACAATCAATATCGCCTCTATGCCGGGGGCGGTTTGTTGGCCGACAGCATTTGCGAACAGGAATGGAAAGAGACGGAAGCAAAGATGGACACAATGAAAGGATTACTATATGACAACACAACAGAATAGAATTACCGACCTTTTCGGTATTCAATATCCCATCATCCAAGGTGGGATGGTATGGTGTAGTGGTTGGCGACTAGCCTCAGCCGTGAGCAATGCCGGCGGATTGGGGCTGCTGGGAGCCGGTTCCATGCACCCCGACAAGTTGTTAGAACACATCCATAAGATGCAAGACGCCACCGAAAGGCCATGGGGAATCAATGTACCACTGATGTATCCGCAGATAGAAGAACTCATGGATATCATCATTCATGAGGGAGTTAAGATTGTGTTTACATCGGCCGGAAGCCCTAAGAAATACACTTCAAGACTACACGAAGCAGGCATCAAGGTGGCTCATGTAGTCTCTAGTAGCAAGTTTGCACGCAAATGTGAAGAAGCAGGAGTAGACGCTGTGGTGGCCGAGGGATTTGAAGCTGGCGGACATAATGGTCGTGAGGAATCGACCACCATAACACTATTACCTCTAGTACGACGTGCTACGACGTTGCCACTGATAGCTGCTGGAGGTATCGGAAGCGGACAAGCCATGCTCGCAGCCCGTGCTTTGGGTGCAGAAGGTGTACAGATTGGAACGCTCTTCGCCGTATCGAAAGAGAGTTCTGCGGCCGATAGTTTCAAACGCAAGTGCCTTTTATTAGAAGAAGGCGACACC
This sequence comes from Prevotella sp. C0026C3, assembly GCF_056590795.1. NCBI lineage: Bacteria > Pseudomonadati > Bacteroidota > Bacteroidia > Bacteroidales > Prevotellaceae > Prevotella > Prevotella sp. C0026C3. The sequence continues at coordinate 47,011 of NZ_JBWPWW010000001.1, forward strand.
ATGTTGGCCTTGAAAAAACTATCTCCTACCCGATTGGTTCGCAACGATTTGTATGCACGTATTGTCGAAGCAGAAGACCGTGGAGCCTCAGCTGAGGAATTACACGAACTCTTAGGCAAAGCAGCATCGAAACGTGGAATCTTCGAAGGCGACATAGAGAACGGAGAATTGGAGATTGGACAGATTGTAACATCGATTCAAAAGATAGATTCTGTGACCGACATCATGAGTCGACTCATTCGGGAATACGATGTTGCACGTCAACAAATCATAGATAATGTATAGCAACAAAGAAAACATCAACATACTCACGGCTCTGTTAATAGAGCACGGTGTGAGACATGCCGTGGTTTGTCCGGGTAGTAGGAATGCCCCCATCGTACACAATCTCGACGTCTGTCCACAGATAGAGTGCTTCCCCGTGACCGACGAAAGGTCGGCTGGATTCTATGCTTTGGGCATTGCCCAATATACAAACCAGCCAACTGTGGTATGTGTAACATCGGGTACAGCACTCTTAAACGTATTACCGGCTGTGGCAGAAGCCTACTATCAGCATGTTCCTATCATCATAATATCGGCCGACAGACCCTTAGCTTGGATTGACCAACAAGACGGTCAAACCCTCCCACAAGCCGATGCGTTGGGAAAATTCGTCAAGAAGGCAGTGTCACTTCCCGAACCTCACGACGCAGCAGAGCATTGGTTATGTAATCGATTGGTCAATGAGGTATTGATAACATGCAAGAAAGGCGATGGCACACCGGTACATATCAACGTACCGATTAGCGAACCGCTATTCGATTTCAGTACCGAAAGCCTACCTACAGAGCGGGTATTCCGGCTAGACGAAGGTACAGAAGCCATGGAATGTTACCAAAGTTTGGAAAGGGAATTCCTAAATTCGCAACGCCCCATGATTGTTATTGGGCAAATGGATCGCTTCAATGCCTTTTATCTCGAAGACTGTTTGAATCGTTTACGCGACCATATCACGGTGATATATGAAAGTCTTTCCTTTGCTCCGGCCTTACATATAGATAAGGTATTGGGCATTGTGGAACAGGAAGAAGATTATAGCCCCGATGCCATCTTGTACGTTGAAGGAACACTGGTGAGCAAAAAATTGAAGCAATTCTTGCGCCGTGCCACCACGGCCAAGACTTGGACAGTGAGTCGAAGTGGAGACATTTATGACACATTCCAAAACTTATACCGCGTCATAGAGGGTCGGACGGGATATATACTAGACAATATAGCCGCAGCCATCGAACGCAAACAAAAGTTCGAAGATGGCCTTCCAAATCATGAATTCCATACCAAATGGCAGAAAGTATTTGCAAAGGTGGCAAACGAAACAAAACTTTTAAATCCAAAATATTCGCAGGTAGCCGTGGTCAAGGAATTCTGTAAGCAATTGTCTGGGGCCGACTCGTACCATCTGCACGCCGCCAATAGTATGTCGGTAAGGTTGGTCGATATGTTTACAGAGACATATGTGAGTTGCAATCGGGGCGTCAACGGTATCGAGGGAAGTCTCTCCACTGCTGCCGGATTCTCATTAATAGCCACTCTCCCCACCTATTGCGTGATTGGAGATCTAAGCTTCTTCTATGATTCCAACGCTCTTTGGAATCAAAATCTGCACGGAAATTTCCGAATACTATTACTGAATAACGGGTGCGGAGGAATCTTTAATAAGTTCTCCGGACTACAAAACAGCCCTGCCAAAAAGCCACTGGTAATGGCTTCCCATCGCACTTCAGCCAAAGGATTGTGCCAAAGTTACGGTATCGAATATCGTGCTATTCATAACCTAGAGGAACTGAATGGCACGGCTATGCAGGAGTGGATGACCTCTGACTTTGACCGTCCGTCGCTCTTAGAAGTATTCACCGATGCCGAGACAGATACTCATGAATTTGCCAAATACGTTTAACTCATTTGATTAATAACACTATGTTTAAGAATCTATCCATCCAAACTATCAAGGAAAATCTGCTGGCTGGATGCCAACGGTTTCCCATTGTAATCCTCTTTGCCGTCTTATCGGCCATGGGATGTTGCTATCTGAACCATCTAGACGGCACCTTTACAGCTCAATCTACCACTCTCTTTGTCTACTATCCCATCACAGCCATGCTCTTGGCCTTGGTATTAAGGCTATGGAGCGAGGAAGTAAAAAACCGTGAACTGAACATAGCCATACAGGTAATGCTGCATATCGGGTGGTTCGGACTGGTCTTTTGGCTCTCCAACTGCATGCCGGGCGATATGATAGAAGCTACAACTATGATAGCTTTAGTACTTGTACTGGTAGTCATGATATTCATTGTATCGTTCTTGAAACGGAAAAACGAACTCGGATTATGGAACTTTACATATCGCTTATTGATAGGACTTATCATCTCAGGACTTGCTGCTACCGTGCTTATGGCAGGTATTCAACTTCTGATAGAGGCTTTCGTACAACTCTTCGGATTCGATATAGGTTGGCTATATAGAGTAGATATTATCTTTACATGTTACACTTTCATACTGCCACTTATCTTTTTACAATTCATTCCCGAACAAGATAAGAAGCACAATGAGTCGTCTACAGGTCTCTCTTCGGTATTATTAGGCATCGTACATTACGCACTCGTGCCTCTACTTCTTGCCTATTTCCTTACACTTTACGGTTATACCATCAAGATTTTAGTAGCTTGGCAATTACCAAATGGTTGGGTTTCATGGTTGGTAACAGCAATGATGCTGGGTACAATGGCTATTATGGCATTGCTATATCCTTCACAATTCCAAGAAGGAAAGAAGTTTGATAAGTCTCTTTTACGCTGGTTGCCGGTAGCAGCACTTCCCCTTTTGATGCTAATGTCCATCGGTATCGGCCGTCGACTCAGCGATTATGGCATTACGGTGGCACGCCTTTATATACTCACATTCAACATTTGGTGCTATGCGGTGTGCCTTTATCTCATTCTAAACAGGAGTCGTCGTATGCTTCTTATACCTGTTTCGTTTGTCATAATAGCCTTGCTAAGTTCGGTAGGCCCGCAGAGTTATGCCAATATCACGCTACATTCCATGAAGAATCAAGTGAAACAAATACTTACCAAAGCACCCAACGTGAAGTTACCCATCACTAAAAAAGCACTTGGTAAGTTTATAAAGACCTTGCCTAAAGAGGAAAAACAAGTATTGATAGATAAAGGTAGCTATCTGACAGAGAACTACCGAGCAGAACAACAAGAAGAATTGTGGAATAAAAATAGTATCCCTTATTTCTTCTGGTACGACTTTACAGAGGGAGATAACGTCGCCAATATCAATAGCTACAACGTAGATACCCTTATAGAGAAACCAACAATCCTTCCCAACGGTTACAAATCGTTTGTCTATATAACGAACGGAAACTGCACTATCAAGAAGACAGAGGGCGACAATATCATCACCACAGTAAAGGCTAACGACAAGAAATACGACCTTACCTTCTCTAAAAAAGAGTTGGAAGCGGCTGCCGAGAACCAAAAGAACGCCCAAATCCATGCTACAGGAGATAACATGTTGCTGCTCGTTAACTACCTTTACTTCAATATCAAAGACGAAGTGACAGACATATCAAGCATCCAAGGAATACTATTTATCAAATAACAAACAATGAAAACAAGAGAATGGAAAAAGATAGAAGGGTTTGATTTCAAGGAAATCCTCTTCGAAATGTACAATCATATTGCCAAAATCACCATCAACCGAGAACGTTATCGCAATGCCTTCACGCCTCTAACAACGTGGGAAATGAGTCAGGCATTCAGCTATTGTCGGGAGAGTAGCGAAGTCAGAGTGGTCATCTTGACCGGCGCAGGAGACAAAGCGTTCTGCTCAGGTGGCGACATGCACGTGAAAGGACGCGGTGGTTACGTGGGAAACGATGGTGTTCCACGCCTCAATGTACTCGATGTACAAATGCAAATTCGTCGTTTACCGAAGCCTGTCATAGCCATGGTGAACGGCTATGCCATTGGTGGCGGACACGTTTTACACGTGATGTGTGACCTCACCATTGCCAGCGAGAATGCCATTTTCGGCCAAACTGGTCCTAAAGTAGGCTCGTTTGATGCCGGTTTCGGAGCTTCTTACTTAGCCAGAATGGTTGGTCAGAAGAAAGCAAGAGAGATTTGGTTCCTCTGTAAACAGTACACCGCCGAGGAAGCAGAGCGTATGGGCATGGTGAACAAAGTGGTTCCTTTCGACCGCCTGGAGGACGAATGTGTGGAGTGGGCAGAATTGATGATGGAGCGTAGTCCGCTTGCCTTGCGCATGATTAAGGCCGGACTGAACGCCGAACTTGATGGTCAAGCGGGCATACAAGAACTTGCCGGCGACGCCACCATGCTCTATTATACGATGGATGAAGCTCAAGAAGGTGGCAAAGCCTTCCTAGAGAAGCGCAAACCCAACTTCGAACAATACCCGATTTTACCTTAAAAGCCCCACTTTAGCCCTCCCCAAAAGGGGGAGGGAAAACCACTTTATCATATGCAACTTACCATTACGCACAAACAACTACACTTCAAACAGCCAGCAGGAACATCAAGGGGAGTATACACTACCCACGATATTTGGCTGCTCAATGTTACCCATTACGGTGTGACGGGTATCGGAGAGTGTGCTCCACTGCCCGATTTAAGTTGCGATGCCAGCCCCGAATACGAGAAAACATTGCGCGAAGTATGCCGCTTAGTAGAAACTACGGGCAGCATACCTTTTGATATGTTGCGCCCTTATCCATCTATCCTCTTCGGTTTAGAGACTGCTTTCGCCCAAATAGCAGCCGGTGGAAGCCTCAATTTCTTCAACACGCCATTTGGCAAAGGAGAAGAAGGCATCACCATCAATGGACTGGTGTGGATGGGAACTTTCGATGAAATGTACCACCGTATTGAACAAAAGCTGGAGCAAGGTTTCCACTGTGTGAAGCTCAAAATCGGTGCGATAGACTTCGAACAAGAGTTGGCACTCATCCAACATATCCGCCGCCACTTCTCTAAAGAACAAATAGAACTACGCGTAGACGCCAACGGTGGATTCACACGCGATAATGCTATGCAGCGATTAGAACAATTATCACGCTTCGACATCCACTCCATCGAACAGCCCATTCGGCCACATCAATGGGCAGAAATGGCTAAACTTTGCCGCAATACGCCCTTACCCATCGCACTGGATGAAGAACTTATCGGCGTGAATATACCTGAAATGAAAGCCGAACTGCTCGATACCATCCGGCCACAATACATTATTCTGAAGCCGACGCTACACGGTGGCATGCGCGGAACGGAAGAATGGATTCAACTGGCACGCCAACGAGCCATCGGTTCGTGGATGACAAGTGCATTAGAAAGCAATATAGGACTAAACAGCGTAGCCCAACTAGCTGCCAAAATATACGGTTCCAACATCACCATGCCACAAGGATTGGGTACAGGACAGCTTTTTACTAATAACATCGACATGCCAATAGAGATAAGAGGAGAACAACTATGGTGCTTGAAGAATTCTTAGCCGAATGGCATAACGACAATGATAAGGTACTCGTACATACCAGTGGGTCGACCGGCAAACCCAAACCCATGTGGGTAGAAAAGCAGCGTATGCTCAACAGTGCACGCATTACGTGCGATTTCCTAGGTTTAAAAGCTGGCGACACTGCTCTCCTCTGCATGCCATTAGACTACATCGCCGGCAAAATGGTAGTCGTACGTAGCCTCGAACGCCATTTAAAACTCATCACTGTCGAGCCATCTGGCCATCCTCTCAAAAGCCTTAAAACGCCTCCAACCTTTGCCGCGATGGTACCCATGCAAGTGTACAACAGCCTGCAAGTGACCGAAGAAGCCGAATGTCTACGCGGTATACGGCAATTAATCATAGGCGGTGGAGCCATCGACGATGGGCTTGCCAACGCGCTCAAAAACTTTCCCAACCACGTATGGAGTACTTATGGTATGACCGAAACTCTCTCGCATATCGCTTTACGACGCCTCAATAATCCACAAGCCAGCACGTGGTACGAAGCTTTCGACACTGTCACCGTATCGCTCAACAGCGATGGTTGTCTCGTCATAGACGCTCCGCAGGTTTGCAACAAACCACTCGTCACCAACGACTTGGCCGAACTTTCACCCGACGGACAACGGTTCCGCATCCTTGGACGACGAGATAACGTGATTGATACAGGCGGTATCAAAGTACAAATAGAAGAAGTTGAATCCGCACTGAAGCCCCATCTCAACGTTCCATTCGTCATTACGAAACGGCCGGACGAGAAGTTTGGCGAGATTATCGTACTACTGACAGAGTCTAAAGACATGCAGCAAGTGGCTCGAATATGCCAGCAAGCGCTGCCAAAATACTGGCAACCCAAGGTTGTCAAGACCATAGAGCATGTTCCAACAACCGAAACCGGCAAGCCGGCACGTAAAGAAGCCGAGTTATTAGCAAGCATCTAATAACTCGGCTTTTTTGTGTTTATACAGCAACAAAATTATCGTTCGTCGCCCTGACCATGCAACTTTCCACGCAGTTGTCGCGACATAACTTTCTCCAAGTTCATACGTGCTATCTCTTCGAGCGAAATATCAATATCTCTACTCAAAGCCGCGAGATACCACAACACATCTCCCATCTCCTTAGCCACAGCCTTCCTTTCAGCCTCGTCGAACACTCCGTCGTTGTCACGGATACACTTTTTGATTTTATCTGCTACCTCTCCTGTCTCTCCCGACAATCCTAATGCCGGATACACGATGCCCATATCTTCGGGATAAATGGCCGTCTTGAGCGCAGCCTCTTGGTAGTCGTTCAGTTCCATTATCTATTCCTCTTACTACTTATCTTTCTTTTCCACAACATTCACCACTACTACGCCCTTGCTACCATCCTTGTTTTCCAAATAATACTTATATTGCTTGTTCTTGTAAGGATAGTTAATATAGACATACAGCAAGTCGTAATCGCACAAAACATTCTCGTTTGAAGGAGAAATCACATGGTCGTGTACATAGGGAATCGTACTCTTTACAAGTTTCCAACCACCGGCTTTGCCATATTTAATAGGGAAATAAAGACTTGATGGATTGGTAGACGTAACTTCCAAACTATCTGTTGTCATGTCGTAACCTTCTTCCACAGCCACTTGCAACGAGCGTGTGACGCCCCTACCATCGGCCACTGTGAAATAAGAACTACCAGTCCGTTTGCTCTTGACAATCAACACATTGTTCTTATCAAATGATACTTCAGCAACGCCCTTATTCCCGTTTCCCGATAATACCTTCATGTCGCCAAGACCGTATTTAAAATCCGGATAGCGAAAAGTACATCCATACCAAACTGCATAGAGGTAGCTCTGCACCTTTAAGTCGGCATGCGCTGAGTGGATATGGAAAGAAATCTCTTGTCCGGCTTCATCCGTCACCTGCACACCGGTATATTCCGACAACAACCCAATGGTGACATGTTGTCCATTAACTTTCACTCTTGGAGTAACATAACTATTACCCCCATTCACCTTTACCTTAAACATGCCCTTACTTTTGAGCACATCAAACTGATAAACGGTATCATTAGTCATCACCTCAGCAGTCGGAAGCAGCTCACGTTCAGATATTGAGAGTTGCAATTGGTCGGCAGGCGGGTCGTCAATCGTATCACGACAAGCCGACAAAGTGGTTAACATACCGACACATAAGCAGGCTAATAGCCACGTTGCGAGATTCTTTTTCATGATTCAATATTAGTCATTAATTACGTTCTCTATAATATTACAAAGGTAGAAAAAGTGATATAAAGAATCCTGACAACGCTTCTAGCTTTAACAAAAAAAAACACTTTTACACTTTGATAAGTATTACCAAATCCGACAATTCCCCCATCTCTCAATCCTAATCCAATACTTTTCAACTCACGAACTCATGAACTTCCAAACTCACTCCCCCATTCATAAACTCAAAAACTTATAAACTTCATTTACTGCAAGGGCTTTCCAGCGATATTGCCAAGCACGGACAGCAATGCTGCGGAGCCGAAACAGCAATCTTGCCTAGGCCTTGCAGCAAGTGAAGAGTGAGAAGTTAAAAACGAGATATGAGAAGTTTTAAGGAGAAGTTGACAAGTAAACGAGTTGATAGGTAAACAAGACGATGTTTACTAATTGGCAAATAGACGAGTTAACGAGTTTGGAATGACTCGTTTACTAGTACGAGTCGACAAGTTGCGAGCAACGATGTAAAAAAGCAGGAAAAGCCCCGAAGTTTCAGAATTATTTATTACTTTTGCAGTGTTAGATTAAGAATATATTCTAGTAAGATATAGTATGAACGTATTGGAATTAAGCGAGCAGGAGATTATCCGCCGCCAAAGTCTTCAGGAACTGCGCGATATGGGTATCGATCCATATCCTGCTGCCGAGTATCCCACAAACGCTTTTAGCACCGACATCATCAGAGATTTCCAAGAAGGAGAAGAGAAAGAAGTCGTGATAGCAGGTCGTATGATGACTCGCCGTGTAATGGGAAAGGCTAGTTTTGCCGAACTTCAAGACTCAAAAGGAAGAATACAGGTTTACATTACTCGCGACGACATCTGTCCGGACGAGAATAAAGATTTATATAACAAAGTCTTCAAACGTCTTTTAGACATCGGTGACATCATCGGTATCAAGGGTTTTGTGTTCAAAACTCAGACGGGTGAGGTGTCTGTACACGCCAAAGAACTAGTGTTGTTGAGCAAGAGTTTGAAGCCACTGCCTATCGTTAAGTACAAAGACGGTGAAGCTTTCGACAAGTTCGACGACCCCGAATTGCGTTTCCGTCAGCGCTATGTAGACCTCGTTGTCAACGAGGGTGTGAAGGATGTGTTCCTACAACGTGCTACCGTATTGCGTACTCTGCGCAACACACTCGACGAAGCCGGCTATACAGAAGTTGAGACTCCGATCTTACAGTCGATTGCCGGAGGTGCTTCGGCTCGTCCATTCATCACCCACTTCAATGCACTCAACGTAGATATGTACATGCGTATCGCCACCGAGTTGTATTTGAAACGTCTCATTGTGGGCGGTTTCGAGGGCGTATACGAAATCGGTAAGAACTTCCGCAATGAGGGTATGGACCGCAACCATAATCCTGAATTCACTTGTATGGAACTTTACGTGCAGTACAAGGACTACAATTGGATGATGAGTTTCACCGAGCAATTGCTAGAAAAGATTTGCATAGCTGTGAACGGCAAGCCCGAACGCGAAATCGACGGCAAGACGATTAGCTTCAAGGCTCCCTATCGTCGTCTGCCCATCCTTGATGCCATCAAAGAGAAGACAGGCTATGATCTCAACGGAATGAGCGAAGACGAGATTCGCGAAGTATGCAAGAAGCTCAATATGGAAATCGACGATACCATGGGTAAGGGTAAACTTATCGACGAGATTTTCGGCGAGTTCTGCGAAGGAACATTCATCCAGCCCACCTTCATCACCGACTATCCTGTAGAGATGTCGCCTCTGACGAAGATGCACCGTTCTAAACCGGGACTCACAGAGCGTTTCGAGTTGATGGTGAATGGTAAGGAGTTGGCCAATGCCTACTCTGAGTTGAACGACCCACTCGACCAAGAAGACCGCTTCAAAGCCCAAATGGCACTGGCCGACAAGGGCGACGACGAGGCCATGATTATCGACCAAGACTTCCTACGTGCACTACAATATGGTATGCCACCAACCTCTGGTATCGGCATAGGTATTGACCGACTGGTCATGTTAATGACCGGTCAGACCAACATCCAAGAAGTGTTGTTCTTCCCACAGATGAAGCCTGAAAAGAAGATACCACAAAGTTCGGTTGCCGAATGGGGCGCACTTGGTGTACCCGAAGAGTGGGTTGCCGTATTCCGTAAAGCTGGTTACAACTTGGTATCCGACATCAAAGAGGTGAAAGCACAGAAACTCCAAATGGACGTTTGCGGTGTCAATAAGAAGTATAAACTAGGCTATGAGAATCCAAAGGTGGACGAGTTCCAACAGTGGATTGATAAAGCCAATTTGTAATTGATAGTTGATAATTGAAAATGAATAATTATGATAAGCAAATCAACATACCATAATTCTCATTTTTCAATTATCAATTCTAAATTAAATAAGGGTGTTCAATTGCGGTAAAATAGCGATTATAGGTGGTGGAAGCTGGGCTACAGCCATTGCAAAGATCATCGTCACACATACACATCACATCGGATGGTATATGCGTCGCGACGACCGTATCGAAGATTTCAAGCGTCTGGGGCACAACCCGGCGTATCTTACGAGCGCTCACTTCGACGTAGATGAGATATTTTTCTCATCGGATATCAACAAAATCATAGAGAGTTACGACACACTAGTGTTCGTAACCCCCTCTCCATATCTTAAAAACCATCTGCGCAAACTTAAATCTCCACTGCGCGATAAGTTTATCGTCACAGCCATCAAAGGTATTGTACCCGACGAGAATTTGGTTTGCTCGGAATATTTCCACGAGGTTTTTGACGTGCCATATGACAATTTAGCCTGCATAGGCGGACCGTCGCATGCCGAGGAAGTAGCGTTAGAGCGTCTCTCCTATCTCACCGTGGCTTGTGGAAACAGACAAAAGGCGCAGTTGTTTACCGAAGTACTATCGAGCAACTTCATCAAGACCAAGACCAGTACCGACGTCATCGGCATCGAATATGCTTCGGTATTGAAGAATGTATATGCCATTGCTGCAGGCATTTGTAACGGTTTGAAATATGGAGACAACTTCCAAGCCGTGCTCATGGCCAATGCAGTACAGGAGACAAATAGATTCTTAACGGCCATACATCCCATCGAGCGAAGTATCTACGACTCCGTATATATCGGCGACTTACTCGTTACCGGCTACAGCAACTTCAGTCGTAACCGCACGTTTGGAACCATGATTGGCAAGGGATATAGCGTAAAGACTGCGCAGATAGAAATGGAAATGATAGCCGAAGGATACTATGGCACGAAGTGTATGAAGGAAATCAACCGTCACATGCACGTCAACATGCCCATCCTCGATGCTGTGTACAACATCCTCTACGAGCGCATCAACCCGCAAATAGAAATCAAGCTGTTGACCGACAGCTTCAGATAGTAACAACAAGTTTAAAACATATACGATAATGAAAAGTATCAGCTTAGACATTACAAAGGCTGCACAATTCCTTGATAAAGGTGCAGTAGAGGCTTTTGAACCAAAGATAAAGGCTGCTCAAGAGGCTCTTGAGAACGGCACATGCCCCGGAAATGATTTCTTGGGTTGGCTGCATCTCCCCTCTTCCATCACTCCTGCATTCCTCGACGAAGTACAGGCTGTGGCCGACACATTGCGTGCTAAGTGCGACGTAGTGGTAGTTGCAGGTATCGGTGGTAGCTATTTGGGGGCTCGCGCCGTGATAGAAGCACTGGGTAATGCATTCTCTTGGCTTATCAACGACAAGAAAAATCCCGTTATCCTCTATGCAGGAAACAACATAGGTGAAGACTATCTCACCGAGCTGACAGAATACTTGGCCGACAAGAAGTTCGGTGTCATCAATATCTCTAAATCGGGTACAACCACCGAAACGGCTCTTACGTTCCGCTTACTCAAGAAACAATGCGAGGCACAGCGCGGTAAGGAAGAGGCTAAAGATGTCATTGTAGCTGTTACCGATGCCAAACGTGGTGCCGCACGTACATGTGCCGACAAGGAAGGATACAAGAGTTTCATCATCCCCGATAACGTGGGTGGTCGTTTCTCTGTGCTCACTCCGGTAGGTTTGTTGCCTATTGCATGTGCCGGTTTCGACATCAAGACACTGGTACAGGGTGCTACCGACATGGAGAAAGCAACCGGTAAGGATGTTCCTTTTGCCGAGAATTTGGCTGCACAGTATGCTGCCGTACGCAACGGTCTATATAGTCAGGCAGGCAAGAAGATTGAGATTATGGTCAACTTCCAACCAAAACTCCACTTCATCAGCGAATGGTGGAAGCAGTTGTTCGGCGAGAGCGAAGGCAAAGAGGGCAAGGGTATCTTCCCGGCATCGTGCGACTTCACCACCGATTTACACTCTATGGGTCAGTGGATTCAGGAAGGTGAGCGTTCTATCTTCGAGACTGTCATCAGCGTAGAGCAACCTAATAAGAAGTTGTTGTTCCCCAACGACGAGGAAAACTTGGACGGTTTGAACTTCCTCGCAGGCAAGCGTGTGGACGAAGTAAACAAGATGGCCGAACTTGGAACACGTCTGGCACACGTCGACGGTGGCGTTCCAAACATCCGCATCAGCGTTCCCGAACTCAACGAATACTACATCGGACAGCTCATTTACTTCTTTGAAATCGCTTGCGGTATCAGTGGTAATGTACTAGGCGTGAACCCATTCAACCAACCGGGAGTAGAAGCTTACAAGAAAAACATGTTCGCACTGCTTGACAAACCGGGCTACGAAGCTGACAGCAAAGCTATCAAAGAACGCTTGGCAGCTGAGTAAAGAAATTATAGATTAAAGATTAGGGATTAGTGCCAAGACAGGCTACTAATCCCTTTTTAAGTTATATTCATGACAAAAACAAAACTTCAACTTCTACGACCGGCTCCTAAAGGGTTCTCACCACGCGTGGCTCTATTCGATATGGATGGCGTATTATACGATTCTATGCCCAACCATTCGATAGCATGGCAACGTTCTATGGCTTCATTCGGTATCCACATGACGGCCGAGGATGCCTATGCCACCGAGGGAATGCGCGGCATTGATACCATCCGCATGCTCGTGAAACAGCAGCAAGGCAAGGATATTGACGAAGCAGAGGCACAAATGATGTACGACGAGAAGACTCGCCAATTTGGTCTGTTGCCCATCGCCCCCATCATGGAAGGAGTCATCGACCTGATGAGAAAGATGAAACGAGACGGATTGCAGATTGGCATCGTCACCGGAAGTGGGCAACGTCCGCTTATTGCTCGCGTACTCAATGACTTCCATGAGTTTGTAGACGAGCAGCATATCGTGACAGCTTACGATGTGGAACACGGTAAACCGGCTCCCGACCCTTATCTGATGGGATTACAAAAGGCAGGTAATCTGCGCCCCAACGAGGGTATCGTGGTAGAGAATGCGCCCATGGGCGTCAGGGCAGGAGTAGCTGCCGGCATCTTTACCGTGGCTGTAAACAGTGGTCCACTGCCCAATGATACATTGGCTAAAGAGGGTGCCAACATCGTATTCGACAACATGCCACAGCTGAAAGAAAATTGGGAAAACCTCTTGTAAACGGCTGTACGATTTTGTATCTTTGCCAAAGAGAGTATATCTATGAGTATACGAGGAAGGTAAAAACGCAGAGATTATCATAATAGATTAAGAGTTTGAGACGATGAAAATAAAGATTAGCAAACGGTTTGATGCCGCACCGGGATGGCTGAAAGCGTATCTCTCGCTCACGTTATTGCCTATTATAGCTGCTCCAGTCGTCTACTTTGGCTCCATTTTTATCTTCGACAATCCACCCAGTGAGCTCTTGGGATGGTTGCTTTTTATCGCAGTCAACTCGTACAGTTTCCTTTTATTAGGTGCTGCCAAATTGAGCCTGCGACTTCATGAGCGCTATCACAACGCCCTATTAGACTTCTTACCACAGATAGGTGTGGTATTATTACTATCGACAATTTTCGTTGTTTCCGATTATATAGCTCAAAAAGATGCCCCACCCAGCTATCCCGAATATAGTGACTACACCTTATTTGAGGGCACAACGGCCGAACCGTTAGCGCAAGCTTTGGAAGAAAAGAATTGGGATAAGCTGAAACAACTGGCAAATTCCAAAAATGTGAACGTGCGAGAAAAGCAGTATGGGCAAACATTGCTGCACTTGGCAGCCCTCAACTTCGACCCGAAGGGTATTAAAGTACTACTCAATGCAGGCGCAAATCCGAATGTCTACGACTACTTATTCGGAGATACTCCCCTGACAATCGTCTGTTCTTGCTACTATGACAATAAGAAAGAGCAAGTGGATTGTGCGAAAAAATTGTTGGAATATGGAGCTCATATCAATGCATGGCAGCATGGAGGAGACACTACAAAGGTTGATAAGGACATCATAGAGAGGTATGGTGACTGCGACTATTACACTCCATTGATAGCAGCAACGGAGAGTGGCAACATCCCCCTTGCACAATTGCTATTGTCCAAGGGGGCCGATGTGAATTATGAACATCATCAATTGGCAGCCACAGCCTTATCATGTGCGGTAGTCAACGAATACGATGAGCTAGGTATTATCCTCTTAAAACATGGTGCTAACCCAACTGTTCGCGTCTACGAAGAAGCCAAAACCATCGAAGAACTAGCCATAGAACGACTACAGCGAGGTGATAAATCGCCCAAGCTGAAGCAGATAATAGCACTCATCAATGACTATAAAAGACGCTCTAACGTTGCTCAATAAGGTCTAAGAAATACCGGTGAACACGCAAATCATCAGTCAATTCTGGATGAAAAGCGGTGACGAGCTGTCGTCCTTGACGCGCTGCTACGATGTGACCATCAACTTCTGCCAACGCTTCTACGCCCTCTCCCACCTCTTTTATATATGGTGCGCGGATGAAAGTCATGGGTACTTCGCCCTCAATACCTTCCATCTGATGCTCCGTATGGAAACTGCCAAGCTGCCGACCATAGGCATTCCTGCACACAGTCATATTCATCGTAGCCAGTCGATCGGCCTCTTCGCCCACCACATGTTGGGCTAACAGAATCAAGCCGGCACATGTTCCGAACACCGGAAGACCACCATTAATCGCCTCTTGAATAGGTTGGAACAAGCCCAAATCATGCAAAAGCTTCAGTTGAACCGTACTTTCTCCACCGGGAATCACAAGCCCATTCAACGGTTGTTGGAAGTCTTTGAGTTGCCGTATCTCCACAGTTTCAACTCCAAGACGTTCCAATATCTGTTCATGTTCAAGAAAAGCGCCTTGCAACGCCAATACTCCAATCTTCATTATTTGCCTCTTTCAGCCATCAACAGGCTAATTTCTTGCTCGTTGATACCAACCATTGCTTCGCCCAAATCTTCCGAAAGGGCTGCCAGTATTTTAGCATCTTGGAAGTTGGTAACAGCTTGAACAATAGCCTTGGCACGCTTTTCTGGATTGCCACTCTTGAAGATTCCGCTACCCACGAACACTCCCTCAGCACCCAACTGCATCATAAGAGCAGCGTCGGCAGGTGTAGCTACGCCACCAGCAGCGAAGTTTACAACGGGCAATTTACCATTTTCATGCACGTAACGAACGAGTTCTAGCGGTGCCTGCATCTGCTTAGCAGCCTCGAACAACTCATCCTCTTGCATCGAAACCAAGCGACGCATCTCGCTCTGCATCATCCTCATATGGCGCACAGCCTGTACAACATCGCCCGTTCCGGGCTCTCCTTTAGTACGTATCATGGTTGCTCCTTCAGCAATACGACGCAATGCTTCGTTCAGATTCTTGGCTCCACAAACGAATGGAACATCAAATTTGGTCTTGTCGATATGGTAAACATCATCAGCCGGAGAGAGTACCTCACTCTCGTCGATGTAGTCTATTTCAATAGCTTGGAGTATCTGTGCCTCGGCGAAATGACCGATACGGCACTTTGCCATAACAGGAATTGATACGGCTTCTTGGATACCTCGTATCATCTTAGGGTCGCTCATGCGAGACACACCACCCGCTGCACGAATATCAGCTGGGATACGTTCTAGTGCCATAACGGCACAAGCACCAGCTTGTTCGGCTACACGAGCCTGTTCGGGGGTAGTTACATCCATGATAACACCGCCCTTTAACATCTGGGCTAAGTTGCGATTGAGCATCTGTCTAGTTTCCATTTTGTTGCTTTTTTAGTGGTTATTTTAGTTTTAATCTTACTCTTTATTCTGTCGAAAAGCACTGGGTGTCATCCCCTTTTGCTTCTTGAAATAGCGTGAGAAATGCGCTTGCGAAGAGAAACCATACTCGTATGCAATCTCTTGAACGGTCTTATTGGTTGTCAAAAGTTGCCTGACAAGCACTTCTACCACACATTCATCGATGATTTCTTTGGGCGACTTACCGGCTATTCTACGCGTCACTTGCGCCAAATATCGGCTACTCACATTCAGACAATCAGCATAGAAAGCCACATCGCTGTTGGTATGACAATGCAAATGTACGGCATCGATGAAATCATTGTACAACTCCGGGCTCCTACCTTGTAGATTATCAGCTCGCATAATCTGCTGCGAGATATACGAACGAGCTTGAGATATGGCCTGCTCCACTGTATTTCCTTGTGCCAAGAAAGTAGCTATGGCAGAAGAGAGGGTGTTACTCTGACCATGCAGAATGGGTGAACGATCGTTCATCAACAGTACTTCGCGACAGCCAAAGGCTCTTAAACGTTGCAACATCTCTTGCTCTTCGACCGATTGTTTCCCCCGAATGCCAACCAAACTAGCGGCATCGTGCGGTTTTACAATGACGAGTGAACAGAGCGGTAACAGCATTTGTCGCACCTGAGCAAGCACATCATCGCCCATCAAACGTTCACCACGCGATGAAAAAACAATCGGGTCGTAGATGACATGACGCGGTTGATAGCGCACAATAGCATCTATCAACACCCTCAATATCTCCACACTGCGCACCATACCTATTTTAAATACCGTAGGTTGCACGTCGTTGATGATGGCCTCTATCTGTCCACTGACAACATCGACCGGTATATCAAAGAACCTCTGAATGCCCACCGTATTCTGCACAGTGACCGAGGTGATGACCGAAACAGCATACCCTCCCAAGGCCGAAACGGTCTTGATATCGGCTTGTACACCCGATTCGCCTGTACCATCGGAACCGGATATGGTCAATATCGTTTGGATATGGCTGTTCATTCCGCGTTGCTTTATTGATTACAAAGGAACTAAAATTTCGTCAACATGCGAAATTTTGTTCTCATTTGTGCAAACTTTACAACAATATTGGAAAGCAGTTTCATGGTTCCTCTAATTCCCATTAGCTCCAAAGCTCAAGGCGAAAACTCCTCTTAACTCCCTTAAAACAATCACTGCCCATCCTCTCCCAGATAGCTATCCTTAAATCCTAAGAAATAGAGAATACCATCTAGACCAATCGTACTAATAGATTGTTCGGCATTAGCTTTCACACGTGGCTTTGCATGGAAGGCGATACCCAGTCCTGCTTCCGAAATCATAGGCAGGTCGTTAGCACCATCTCCAACCGCAATCGTTTGCGCCAAATTCACCTTCTCCACCTGTGCGATGAGTTTCAAGAGTTCAGCTTTGCGATGTCCATCGACAATCTCGCCCAAATAACGGCCTGTCAACTTACCATCATCACCTATCTCCAACTCATTGGCATAGACATAGTCGATACCATAACGACGCTGCAGATACTCGCCGAAGAATGTAAATCCACCGCTAAGGATGGCTATCTTATAGCCGCAACGTTTCAATACCGACATCAAACGGTCGGTACCTTCGGTGATAGGAAGATGTTCTGCAATGTCCTGCATCACACTCGCATCAAGTCCTTTCAACAGAGCTACACGCTCGGTAAAACTCTCCTTGAAATCAATCTCACCTCGCATGGCACGCTCGGTAATCTTGCGTACCTGCTCACCCACACCTGCTCTGGCAGCCAACTCATCTATACACTCGGTTTGGATGAGCGTAGAGTCCATATCAAAGCAGATGAGTCGACGCATACGACGGTACATTGTATCTTCTTGGAAAGAAAAATCGATACCCATATCTGCCGACAGCTTCATGAATTCGGCTTGCATAACAGCACGGTCATCGGGTGTTCCACGTAACGAGAACTCAATACATGCACGCACATTTCGCTCCGTATGCTTGATGCTCGGACGCCCTGTCAGACGCAGAATAGAATCAATATTGAGGCCTTGGGAGGCGATTATCTTGGCATAAGCGGCTATCTGTGTAGCCGACAGACTACGCCCGATGAGAGTAAGAATATAGCGATTCTTGCCTTGGCGACCCACCCAATCCTCATATTTATCATCGGATATGGGCGAGAAACCTATGTTCACACCCAGTTCAGTGGCCTTAAAGAGAAGTTCTTTCATCACCTGTCCCGACTGCATCTCGCCCAATCGGATGAGAATACCTAGCGAGAGAGTGCTATGAATATCTGCTTGTCCGATATCAAGGATGTCGGCATCATGACGGGAAAGTATCTCCATGATTGAAGCCGTGAGACCGGGACGGTCTTGTCCGGTGATGCTCACGAGTATTTGTTCTTGCTTATTAGCCTTAGACATACGTGTATGTTGGTTGATTACAACGCGAAGTTAGCCCTTTTTAAGGGAAGTGCCAAACAAATGGACAAGATGTATTGAAAAAATATAGTATATTTGTAACCTATATTAAACGAACAACGACAATGAAGATAGCCATCATAGGTGGAGGGGCAGCCGGTTTCTTTGCCGCCATCACTGTAAAGAGTCTACATCCCGAAACCGATGTATACATCTTAGAGAAAGCCAACAAAGTGCTGGCCAAAGTGGGCGTATCGGGCGGTGGACGCTGCAATCTCACCAACTCTTTCGAAGGTGTTACCGACTTGAAACAGGTCTATCCGCGCGGTCACAAAGTCATGAAACGCTTGTTCAAGAGCTTTAATGAGCGCAACAGCTACGAATGGTTCGAAGCCCATGGAGTGCGACTGGTAATACAAGACGACCACTGCGTGTTCCCACAATCACAAGATTCGCAAAGCATCATTGATTGTCTAGTGAACGAAGCACATAGACTGGGCGTCCGCATTTTGCCCCGTCATGAGGTAAAAGACATCATACAACAGCCCCATGACCAATGGCTTTTGACACTTACCGACAAGCAAATGGCATTCGACCGGATAGCCATTACCACCGGCGGAGCACCCCGTGGCAAAGGATTAGAATATCTATCGGCCTTGGGACATCAAATAGAATCTCCCGTACCATCGCTCTTCACCTTTAACATAAACGACAAATCGCTCCGCCAACTCATGGGAACGGTGGTGACCAACACCATCGTCCAAATGCCGGGAACAAAGTTCCGGTCGAGCGGTCCACTACTGATTACACACTGGGGAATGAGCGGTCCGGCCATTCTTAAGCTCTCATCGCATGCCGCTCGACACTTGGCCGAACATCAATACCAAGTACCTATCGCAGTGAACTGGACCGGATGCACCAACAACAGCGACGTGCAAACACTGCTTACCGAGCTTGCTTGCCAGCATGCACAGAAGCAATTGAGTACCATTACACCCTTCCAATTGCCTTCAAGGTTGTGGCAATTCATCATTGAGAGAGCCGGACTGAGCGTAGAAAAGAAATGGGGCGAGATGGGTAAAAAGGGATTAAACAAACTCGTAGAGACGCTTGTCAACGATCATTACGACATCAATGGCAAGGGTGCTTTCAAAGAAGAGTTCGTCACATGTGGCGGTATCGCGCTGAGCAACGTCAACTTGAATACACTAGAAAGTAAGATTTGTCCCCACCTTTTCTTTGCTGGCGAGGTGCTGGATATTGATGCCGTGACGGGCGGATTCAATCTTCAAGCAGCTTGGACCACCGGTTATACCGTGGGACGAAGTATCGGTGAATAGGCATATCTAACAGTATGAGACCATAAAGCGTCCAATCTTCATTTCAAACTCACAAACTTTTAGCCTCATCAACTTACATACTCACTTTGCTGCAACAGCCCGGCAATAAGACTGTCTCGGCCTTGCAGCAATGCTGAAAAGCCCGAACAGCAATACTGTAAAGGCACTGCAGTGCATAGAGAAGTGAGGAGTTAGGAGTGAGAAGTGAAGAGTTTATTTATTAGAAACGTATACACCTAATAATATAAGAGCCGACCCAGCATAGGCAATCAATGTCATGGGTTCGTCAAGAAACAACGCACTGGCCACCACAGTAGATATAGGATTCAAATAAATATAGTTGGATGCCGACAATGCTCCAATACGCTTATTCACCACTGTCCACAAAGCGAAGCAGGCAAAGGAAGCTATGATACCGAGAAAAACAAGGTTTGTCCACACTGGATAAGCCCAAAATCCGCTCATAGGAAAATGCCACGGCTTGACTATAAAGATAGGTATGGACGTCAGAACACCATAGAAAAACACCTTACGAGTGATGAATACCGAACCGTAACGACGTGTGATGCTACGCATTTGAATGCTATATATTGCCCAACAGAGAGCAGCACTCGACGCTAAAAGGTCGCCTAGCGGATTGAGTTTCAGCACAAACTGTCCGTTGAAGACCACCAATGCCACTCCTACAAGTGCCAAGATAGAGCCTGTAATGAGCGGGCGCGTGGCTTTCACATCCTTGATAAAGAGAATAGCAAGGATGGTAGTAAGCAGCGGTGCAGTACAAACAATGAACGAAACATTGTTGACATAATCAATTCTGACGGCTGTATTCTCGGTAATAAAATACAACGAACCACCCGTCATACCCAACACCAAGAAGTAAAGTTCGTCGCGCCAAGAATCGGCCAACAACTTTCTAGGCGAGATAAACCATATACAGATATAGGCCAGCACAAAGCGAATGACAAATATTTCGTGTGCCTGAAGCCCATAAAGCAACAATACTTTGGAATTAACAAACGTGGTTCCCCAGATAAGAACAATAAGGATACCGAGAAGATGAAACCAGAATTGATTTTTAAACATAAGGAGAAAACAAAGAATCAATGGACATATCGCTTGTCCATTGATTGTTGTATATAGATTGAAATAGAAGAGACATCTTTCAAAGACGTCTCTTCTATATGCTGTTTAGCTATCAACCGACTTATTCGGCAGGCTGTTGGTCTTTGCGTTCATCTACATTGTCGCCCTCAGTAGGAGCAAGAGTTTCTTTAAAATTGGTGATACCATTGTTCACAAGAATATCGTACCACTGAATCAACTTTTTAATATCGCTGTCGTGTACGCGGTCTTGGTCGAAGTTAGGCAACACCTCTGCGAAGAAACTACGCAGTTCTTCGCTCTTCGCTTTCTTGTAGTTAAGAGAAGCAGGTTTGCCGTTTTCCTTCTTACCTAAGTTCTCAAGTACTTGCCACAATGGCACGTCGTCGGCATCGGTGTACATGGCTATATCGCCAAGACTTGTCACACGGTCGGTGGCAAAAGCCGGCATACGCTTGCGAGTGGCATCAAGCGCCTCTACGATAAGATTCATATTACCACGTGATACCAGACGATAAAGTCCCGGTTTACCTGCTATAGAAAGAATTGTTTCCATTTGAATAATGTATTATAATTGTTTGATAATTCGATTAATTTGTTGTTTTAAATCTGCCACACCATCGTTGATAATCTCGAAATCGGAGCGTTCGACCACCTCTTCTTGCGGCAGTTGTCGGTGAATCCAGTCGAGAGCCTGCTCCCTAGTAAGTCTATCGCGTTGCATGATGCGACTTATACGCACTTCGAGCGGTGCCGAGACACAGACCACACGGTCGAAATGTACACGACGATAGAAACCACTATCAAAGAGAATAGCACTCTCCAACCAATCAAAATCCGACGCTTCAAAGTCGCGAGCCACAGCAGGATGCACCACATTGTTGATGGCTTCGCGGTTGGTATCGGTCTGCATGAGGTATGCAGTCAATACCGACTTCTGCAAAACTCCGTTTTTATAGACATCCTCTCCCACCAGTTTTTGTAACTCATGTTGTAATTCCGGCGATGTGCGCATGAGTCGTTTAGCCGCTTCATCGCAATCGTAGACCCGGATATCCAGCTCACCCAGCAACTTGCACACATAGCTTTTACCGCTACCCATGCCGCCCGTAATGGCAACTTTGAGACGCTGTTTCATGATGAAAGAATTACTGCTGTTCGATGAGATAATCAATCTGGGAAATCTCCAACTTCGCTCCACGCACATCATGTGGATAGACGCGTAGTTGAAGCGGGCATCTGTCGGTATGCTGACCGGCTATATCATTGTAGTCGGCAACAACCCTGAACTGTTCCGGTTCAATTCTACGGAACATGCTTGCCCCCACAGTAAAGACGACATTCACACGAGACGGGAACGTACGCAATATCTTTCCGGCCGGCATATTGATTGCTTCTATCGGCACAGATACCGTCTCTTCGGTCAGAATATCGGGATAGAAGCCTACCTTCACAACCGCCGGAATGCACTTAGCCCCTTGTATATGGCGCAAAGCTACACGCTCTATCAGGGTGTCTTGAAGATTGGTATGCGTAATAGGTACGGTGTAAACCGATTGGATACTATCCAATATATGGCGACCGGCATAGACTGTTACGTATTCAGGCCAGAAACGTGTCTGAGCCAAATAATAACTCTTTCCGGCCTTAACATTGCCGTACAGCCTCACAGGAACCTTCTTTGACTCTCCATAATTGAAGAAGTAAGAGAGCCTATCGGGCTTCAATGAGGTCATTCGTGTGGAACCATACAACATTGGATACAGCTGCTTTTGCAAATCAGTCGAAGTAATCGTCCCTTTACCAGTAGCTGTATTGGCATAGGTAGAGAAGTTGAATACAAGCGGACGAATACGGTCTGAATGTTGATAAGTGGCTATGGTAAAGCCTTTATCACGAACCGTCAGACGGATAGTATCGGTCATTTCGCTAGTGATAATCACATTACGCGGTACACCAACAAGCTTCACCGGCACTGCTATCTCAGCCTCGTAAGTTTCGTTCAACGATGTTAAAAGCCAAAAGCTACCGCTTAATGCGAAGAAAAACAAAAAAACCAGAAACTCCCTATTCACCAAACTGAACAGGAAGTTTCTGATCTTTTTGTATATATGCCCTATGGCTTTTAACATAAATTGGTTTATGCGTTGGGAGTAACAGCTGTTACATCGGCGAAAACACCGGTCTTATCGACAGTGAGAACCACTCCACGAGCAACCTCAACGTCAACAGTATGCTTCTCAATATCTACACGCTTAACGGTTCCATAGATGCCACCACCGATGACAACGGCTGTCCCTTCTTGCAGAGAATTTTGAAAATTGCGAGTCTCCTTCTGCTTCTTCTGCTGTGGACGAATCATGAAAAACCACATAATAGCAAAGATTGCTACCATCATGACGAGCATACCCATGCCGCCACCTCCTTGAGCTGCTTGTGCAGCTAGAACGATTGAATTCATTTTCGTTAGTATTTTTAGTTATTGTTATTCTACTCCTTTGTTTCTTCCTCTATCTCTCCTTGCTGCTCACTTTGACGCTCCATGCGAGAGATATGCTCTGCCTGACGCTTGTCGCGAGGCTCTTCAATGGTTTTCAACATGTGACCTGAATTGATGAGATAGCGGGCTATGGTATCCAACATACCATTGATATAACCGCCGCTACGATAAGTGCTGTAGAGTTTTGCAAGGTCTACATACTCGTTAATGGTCACACTCACCGGTATATTGGGGAATGTGAGCATCTCGGCAATGGCTATCTGCATAATCACAACGTCCATATACGCCAAACGAGAGAAGTCCCAATTGCGACTGGCATCACTCATGTAACGCTGATATTGGGCTGCATTGAGAATTGTGGCACGGAACAATTTGCGAGCAAAGTCCTTATCTTCCTCATCTTTATATTCCGGTAAGAGTTCTTGTTTGCTCTTGTTTTTGGGGTCAAAACGCTTGATAGTCTTCAACACGAAGGTATCTACTACCTCTTTATCATCATTCCAATACAAACTCTTTTCTTCTAAGAGAGCATCCAACTCGGCATTGTCAAGAAAGAGAGTTTTGTATAGTTTTCGCCAAACTTCGCGGTCGTTCTCATACGAATCATCCCCACTCTCCATGTATTCTTGATAGATAGCGCTCTGCTCGATGAGGTTACAGAACTTACGAACAAACTCTATATCCTCCTCCCAAGTCTGCTTTTGAGTTTCAACGAACTCTTCCAACATCTTGTTTTCTTCCAGTTGCACGGCGAATTGATTATAAGCGAACTTAGCAGAAGGAGCTTCCGTACCCTCTCGTTGAGCCCTTTGTGTGGCAATATCTACACGATGTCGCTCCTCACGCGTAATAGCCACAATGAGCTCGAGCAGGAAGTTATACAAGTCATAAGCTTTGGACAAACTGAAAAAAAGTTCTTTTTCAGCAGTATCAATATTCTTGTTCCCGTTTTGATAGTATGCGTAGGTTAACTGAACTATCTTAATTCTTATAAGTTCCCGATTAATCATTCTCTAATAATTTTGGTTGTCTTATGTTCGAGTTGTTATTGATGCAAATGTAATTAAAATCCTTTGAACACGCAAACATGGGCTTGTAAAACTGAGTTTTTTAATTGTTTTTTTGTCCAATCGAAAGAAATGTATTAACTTTGCCAAGCTTTTTCGCAAAGCGCATCTCGTGTAATGGCGAATTAAGGCAATCTTATTTAATTCAAACTTAATTTAGAGTAACACAATTATGAAAGAGATTAACGTATCAGGTAAGAAGCGTACAGACCTTGGAAAGAAAGCTTCTAAGCAACTCCGTAAGGAAGGATTCATTCCTTGTAACTTGTATGGTGAGAAGAAAGATGGCAACGGTGCTCCCGAGGCTTTTGCTTTCCAAGTATCTTTCAGCGAACTCCGTAAGATTATCTACACACCTCACATCTATGTAATCAAGTTGGACATTGAGGGCGATATTCACACCGCTGTATTGAAAGAGATTCAATTCCACCCCGTAACAGATGCTCCTCTACACGTAGACTTCTACGAGATTAATGAGCAGAAACCCATCACTATCGGTATTCCTGTTAAGTTGGTTGGTTTGGCACAAGGTGTTCGCGACGGTGGACGTATGAACCTTTCTATCCGTAAGATCAATGTAACAGCTCCTTATATGCAGATTCCTGAGCATCTCGACGTAGATGTTACAGCTTTGAAAATCGGTAAGAGCATCAAGGTAGGTGATCTTTCTTTCGAGGGTATCGACATTGCTACAAGCAAGGAAGTGATCGTTTGTTCAATCAAGATGACACGTCAGGCAAGCATGGCTGCAGCTTCTGCTGATAACGCAGCTAGTGATGCTGATGCATAATCAATGGACAAATATTTGATATGTGGGTTGGGTAATCCCGGTGACGAATACCAGAATACCCGACACAACACAGGATTTATGGTATTGGACGCTTTCGCTAAAGCGTCCAATATTGTTTTTGAAGATAAGCGATATGGCTTTGTAGCCGAGACTTCTATCAAAGGACGAAAGATTATTCTGCTCAAGCCTACTACGTTTATGAATCTTAGTGGCAACGCCGTTAGATATTGGCTTACCAAAGAGAATATCGACCAAAGCCGCTTACTTGTCATCAGTGACGACGTGGCACTGCCTCTTGGAGCTTTCCGACTAAAAGGAAATGGAAGCAATGGAGGCCACAACGGACTGGGCCATATACAACAACTGATAGGACAAAACTATGCTCGTCTACGTATGGGGATAGGCAACGAATACCCTCGTGGCGGTCAGGTAGACTGGGTATTGGGACATTATGATGATGAAGATATGAAGGCTTTACAACCAGCTATTGATACAGCTTGCGAGATTATCAAAAGCTTTGCACTCGCCGGCATAGACATTACAATGAACCAATTCAATAAATTAGGAAAGAAATAATCATGGCAGAGACTGCAAGAATAGACAAATGGCTATGGGCAGCACGTATCTTTAAGACACGCTCCATCGCTGCCGATGCCTGCAAAAACGGCCGAGTTTCAGTCAACGGAACAACGGTTAAGCCCAGCAGGATGGTGAAAGTAGGCGAAACGATTAATGTAAAGAAAGCTCCCATCGTCTATTCCTTCAAGATACTCCAATGCATTGAAAATCGTGTGGGTGCCAAACTCGTACCTCAAGTATATGAGAATGTAACCGAAGCCAAGCAATACGAGCTACTCGAAATGAGTCGTATCAGTGGCTTTGTTGACAGAGCACGCGGTACAGGACGCCCAACTAAGAAAGAACGTCGGGCTCTCGACTCATTCGTCGAGCCCTCTATCTTCGGCTTCGATGATGATGAAGGCTGGGATGATGAAGAATAATCGGCTTCCACACACATTGAATTAAATATATCGACGATGGTTCAAATAGCAATATTTGCTTCGGGAAACGGTTCCAACTGTGAGAATATCATTCGCTATTTCAGCGGACATTCCTCCATCCGAGTAGCACTTGTACTCAGCAACAAGGCCGATGCCTACGCGCTTATTCGTGCCCATAAGTATCATATTCCCACCGAGATAGTGCCAAAAGAGAAGTTCAATGATGAAGCCATCATGATGCCGTTACTAAGCAAGTATCATATAGATTTCATCGTATTAGCCGGATTCCTCGTCATGATTCCATCGTTTTTAATCTCTGCCTACGACCATCGAATGGTCAATCTCCACCCTGCCCTACTGCCTAAATACGGTGGAAAAGGCATGTACGGACACCACGTCCACGAGGCTGTGAAGGCTGCCGGAGATACAGAGACAGGTATGACGATACACTGGGTAAGCAATGTCTGCGACGGCGGAGAGATTTTGGCACAATACAAGATTCCTCTTCTTCCCACCGATACCCCCGAAGATATTGCCGCCAAAGAGCAATTATTAGAGCAAAAACACTTCCCACAAGCTATCGAAAAGATTATTATCGAACATACGGAAGAATGATATAAGAAAAGCGATACAGACACTTAGCTGTATCGCTTTTCTTATTGATAGACATTAGAAGCGGCCGGGACCACCACCAAATCTATCGTGCCCGAAGCCTCCAAATCCTCCGGGACGACGGCTGGGACCACCATCGCGCGGACCATCGGGGCCTCCACGACGACCACGGACACGTGCATCCTTACCACCAAAGAGATTCAAACGATAGATTACATGGAGCATAGCATAGCTGTTCACACTGTTATACCATGTATCGGTACGCTGCGTTGCATTGATGGCACGGCTCAGATTGCTCTGGTTATTGAGTATATCATAGAACTGCAATGAAACAGATAACGGCTTTCCTTTGAGGAATCCTTGAGATATTTGCGCATTCCAAACCAGTTCATTGGTATTCATCGACGCATCGCTAAAACCACGACGACTGTTCTCGTGCAATCCTGTAGACACACTCATGCCCCACGGTAGCGTCACATTCACCGAACCTCCATAGGCAAATTGCCACGTATTGAGATTGTTGAGACTTTGCAATTGATTCTTACTGCGTGTAAAATTGAGCGAACCATCAAGCCCCAATTCCAACCAACCGTTGCGATATGTGGTCTCCAAGCGTTCGCCCAAAGAGAGCGAGCGTGTCGTATTCTTGACCGAGTTCGACGTTCTGTCCACAGCCAAATAGCCCACATAATTATTATAACCAACATTGGTAAACGTATTCATATTGAAGAATCCGGCCGAATCTATCGGGGTATTATACATCACAGCACCCATCATATTCCAGTTACCATTGATATTTTGGGGTTGCACGATACGCCCACCGGTCTTCTCATCATACGTTACCATATTACTAATACTGTTGCGTGTGTTGCTGTAATTCAGGAATGTCATGAATGCACGCTGGCTTTTCTCGTTGAAATTATTGTAAAAGAAGCGGAAGTTATTGGTAAATGCTGGCTTCAATCCCGGATTACCTTTCGAGATATTCAAGGGGTCGCTGTCGTCCGTAACATCCAACAACTGGCTCATAGATGGCTGCGATGTAGTACCTCGATAATTGATTCTAAGATTGCTGACATTACTGAATTTATAGCGGAAATCAAATGTTGGCGTCACGTTAACCACTGAGCGTGTGGTGTCAACATGTATGCCTAAATAGTCTTGTTGGTAACTGGTATTCTGCGGTTGTACCATGACACCCACATTCAACTTATACTTTGCACGAATCACACGAAGCATCAAGTTGAACTCATGGATGTAGTTTTTATAGACAGAGAAGCGACTCAAATCCTTATTCTCGTAACTATCGAGCTGGTTTGGCAACAAACTCAAGTAGTTATCCCATCCCCTGAACAACAGCGGAGTATTACCGAAGAAGCCGCCACCAAGACTACTAAAGTCGTAAGTAGAGCGATCGCTCTTCGTATATTTGTATTGGAATTGATAAGAGAATTGCAAGAACACCGCACGCCAAAGAGGTTCGCTATAGGTAAATTCAGCGCTATACCCCCAATTGCGAGTCGGTACGAGATTCCAACGATACGTTTGATAGGTCGAGTCATTGCCCAATGCATTCATCACTTGATAGAGACGGACATCGCTAAGCGACAGATTCTTGGAGTCGCTCGAACCGTAATTACCTGCTACATGCAGTGTAAAGTTACGCCCGTTATGTCCCAAGCGTCGATTGTATTGCAACACCCCATTTATATTTTTATTATTACCATAACTCAGACTACTTGTATTGCGCGTGTTAACCATCAGGCTATCAACAGCCAACAGAGCTATCGACTCGGCCGACAGAGGATTGGTAACGAGCGTATAGGGATCGACATTGTATGATGCCGAGGCTTGAACCGACCGTCCATCGTTTGTAGAATAGGTGAAAGACGGACGGAACATGATATTGGTCATGCTGTCGGGCGTCCATTCCAGCCGCATTCTTCCGTCCCAACTATTGCTGCGCGTATAGTTTTGACTGTTGGTATTTGAATAAGCACCCGACTTTGCCATGAAGTTTTGGACGGATGTTTGTGTATTGGCATCGCCATCCGAATGATTCCAACGCAGGCTGGCATCGAGCTTCAACTTACCCTTATTCTCATAATTAAAGTTGGCTCCAATCATCTTGGTAGCCATCAGTCCCTGTCTATTCATACCAAAGTTTCCTCTTCCACCGCCACCGGGAAAGCCCATATCATTGGTATTGTTGGCATTGGCAAAGAGCATAAAGCGGTATTTATCGTTGAAATAGGCACCCATCAATCTGTCAGAATAACGACTATTCGTACCTACACTGAGGTCAATATTACTAAACATGCCTTTATGCATACCCGGTTTGAGACCAAAGTCGAGTACCGTCTGTTCCTCGCCATCGTCGATACCTGTAACGCGTGAAAGGTCGCTCTTCTGATCGTATGCCTTGATTCGGTCTACAATCGAGGTAGGCAAATTCTTCAAGGCCGTTTTCGTATCGCCCGTCATAAACTCCTTTCCGTCTATCAATATCTTCTTTACTTCCTTGCCATTGACCGTTATTGTACCGTCGCTCTTTACCTCTGCACCCGGCAAACGCTTCACAAGTTCTTCTATTGTCGACCCTTCGGGTGTGCGATAGGCCGCGGCATTATACATAAAGGTGTCTTCGTGAGACACCACTTTAGTGGCATGCCCCATGACAGTTGTTCCTTTTAACATAATGGCATCGGCCTTCATGATGATCGACCCCAATGCTACGTCGGCACCATTAACAATCTTGATAGGTTTCAACACCGATACATAGCCCACACTCGAAATCTTGACGAGATAGTTACCATCCTCAGGTGCTACCACCGAAAACCGACCATTATCGTCGGATATAGCCCCTGTCACAAACGTACTATCTTTCTGTCGCAACAGTTGGATGGTGGTTTGTACGAGTGGTTCTTTCGTATCTTTATCAGTAAGTGTACCCGTTATATTTCTATTTTGGGCAAACAATGCAGTCGTTGCCAGCAACAACAACATGGTCCAAAGCGTTCTTTTCATACTTGTTCGTTCTTTATTCTTCTATTTATTCTCTGATTTCTTAGACGCGCAACATTGTCATAAGTTTAATACCCAAACGATAAAAAGTACTATATTTTTTTGTTTGTATTCGCAGAATGATTTATATTTGTGAATATAAACATCACCTACGTAAGTACAATTATGGAACAGAGAATCATCATTTCGCAACATTTGAAGCAAGAGTTGGCTGTTGCCATCTCTGAGTGCGAGCACGACAAGCTCTTTATCTTATTCGATGAGACTACCCATCGCACCTGCTGGCCCATACTGCAACACTTCGTGGGTCTAAAAGATGCATGTCCCATCGTCATCCCGGCTACCGATACACACAAAAACATCGACTCGTTGGCGTATGTATGGGAACAACTCGGCCGCAACGGAGCGACTCGCCACTCATGCCTCATCAATGTGGGTGGAGGCATGGTGACCGATTTAGGCGGATTTGCCGCGTCTACCTTTAAGCGCGGTATCAACTTTATCAACATCCCCACTACCCTGCTTGCCATGGTCGACGCGTCGGTCGGGGGCAAGACGGGTATCAATTTCAATGGACTGAAAAACGAGATTGGCGTATTCAGCGATAGTAGATTCGTCATTTTAGATACCGTCTTTCTGAAGAGCCTCGACGACATGAACATCCGTTCGGGCTATGCCGAGATGCTTAAACATAGTCTTATCAGCAACGATAAGATGTGGGCACAACTGCTCCATTTCAACTTAGATCAGCCCGATTGGCAGGAATTGAAACAGATGGTGGGCGACTCGGTAAAGGTAAAACAGTGTGTGGTCGAACAAGACCCGCACGAACATGGCATTCGTAAAGCCCTCAATCTTGGACATACGTTCGGACATGCCTTTGAAAGTTGGTCGCTACGCCGTTCTACACAAGGCGACCATACGGCTATACTACATGGCTATGCCGTAGCTTTCGGACTCATCTGCGAACTTTACCTTAGCTGCCTAAAGGCATCATTCCCTACAGATAAGATGCGCCAAACAGTAGCTTTCGTTCGCGAAAACTACGGCATACTTCCCATCACGTGCGACGATTACGCAGAATTAATAGAGTTGATGCACCACGATAAGAAAAATTCTGCCGGCATCATCAACTTCACTCTCCTCTCCGACATCGGCAATATCAAAATCAATCAAACTGCTACCGACGAGGAAATCAAGGAATGTCTCGACTTCCTAAGAGAGGGATAAAGAGGATAAAATACTAAATTTATAACACAGCTGCAATTTTTCTGATATTGGCAAGGCGATCTGTCAAAGTCTTATTACGCTTTGCCATTATCATATTATAGCGCACTTGCATCTCCAACAAGGGCTCTGCTGCGATATTGAGTACAGCCTCAAAAAGCAATGCATACTCTGTTGTGAGTTGTCGTTTACCATTCAACACCTCATTCAATTGTGTAGGGAGCACTCCCATTTCTTTCGCAATTCTGCGTTGAGAAATACCTCGATATTCTATTTCTTCTTTCAAAACGACTCCGGGATGAGTTGGTGCGAAAGGCTCCATACGGTTAGCTACATTCTGAATCGCCTGTTCGTTCTTCGCTGTCATAGGCTTCCTATTTATAGTGATTTGACAATTCTACAATATTACATATCGTGGCTAGTGTCTGCCCATCCACTATATGTTCCTCAAACTCTATTCGATATTGGTCGTTTACTCTTACAGATGACAATCCAACCTTATCTCCTTTCAATTTCTCATAATGTAAGGAACGATATTGCATAAGGGCAATCGTGTTAGGTTGCGCTATCAGTGTATCTACCACACGAATATATCTACGGATAATGTCTGGCTGAAAACAATGCTTTTTATCCGTAGCTTTTCCCTGCTGGTACAACTCTTTTAGATAGTCTTTTTCAAAATAAACTTCCACTTTTTCTGCTTATCAGCATCTTGGTACAAAGATAATTATTTCCGAATACATTCACAAATAAATGAACTCTTTTTCCTTTTTCGACTCAATGTATAAACTCTCTAGTATATAATACCCCTCAGTTCTCACTCCTAATTTCTAACCTTATATTCATAAACTCCTCACTACTCGCTCTTAACTCATCACTCTTTACATTCACAAACTCATCACTTCTCACTCCTAACTCATCACTCTCTCTTTCCTGCATAGCCTAGGCAACAATGCTGCAACGGCCGAACAGGGATACTGAACAGGCTCGACAGTAATGCTGCCGAGCCTGTTCAGTAAAACGAGTAAAGTTATTTGAAGTTTCTAAATGATGTGCTATCGCAGGGCACTACTTCTATATTGCACTGTCTACAACTTGATAAAGATGTGCTTACGATACAAAGGATAACCGAAACCAACATGCATCGCGACGAACAACGATGAATGAATGAACGACGACCAATACCCGCTAGACACCACGGAATGAATACCTCCATATATAAAAGAGGTGAGACCAAACGAACTAACGGCAGCATAACTGAGCGCAATGCGTTGCATCACGGCAAAGATACGCAGGTGGGCAAAATCGAAAAACTGTCCTTCGCATGCCATACAACGCTATGTCGCAACGGAGCAAAGAGGTCGCCACCCGCTCCATTGTTCACAAATATCATGCATGCCACCGTTATGCCACGCAAGATATCAAGAGAAAGAAGTCTTTTGCTTGTCATATTTTATCGAATACATGATTTGTCAAACCCACTATGACGCCTTGCAAAAAAGCTGGATATACAAGGTTTTTCATGATTATTAGTAGATGTTTTCGGGCGCAAAGTTAATAAATGTGATGTAATTCTTAAGGTCATCATTCTCTGTTTTTTACGCTTACCATATAAAAAACATATTCCGTCAATTGCCAAAAGCTCATATATCACCATAAAATATAGACACTGATAAAAAGAAATATCTTTCTTTCTCTCATCATAAGCTATAAAAGATGTAATTTTGCAGACGCATGATGAAATATTTAGGTGAAATCATTTCCATTGGAGTAGCGTTCTCTTGGACCATCGCAGCCCTATCCAGTGAAGTAGGAAGCAAGCGATTAGGCATTTTTGTCATGAACGTTTGGCGTATGTCATTGGCACTCCTCTTCTCCATATTTTTATGTTGGCTACTGCTTGGAACGCCATTCCCGATTTACGCCAATGCCCAAACTTGGGGATGGTTGCTGCTCTCCGGAGCCGTGGGATATTTCTTTGGAGACTGGTGCTTATACAATAGTTATCTCACGATAGGCTCACGTTATGGCCAATTATTCATGACCTTAGCCCCCATGTTTACAGCCCTTGCCGCATGGGTGGCACTAGGGCAGGTGCTGAGTTGGGGTACTTTGCTCGCTATGACGGTCACCCTTGCAGGCATAGCTATCTCCATTCTTGGTCGAAGTCAGAACAAACGTGGACTCTCCATCGCTCTTCCTACCAAAGGAATCCTATATGGTATCGGCGCAGGATTAGGACAAGGCGTGGGATTAGTACTCAGTAAGATTGGGCTAGACCATTACACAGCCAACGTCCCGATAAACGTTTTGCCACACATAGAAGTCTTTTTGCCTTTCAGCGCCAATATGATTCGCTGCATCGCCGGACTCACCCTATTCTCTATTTGGCTGTTGATTCGTGGCGAAGGTGGACGGTTCAAACAGAGCATGCACAATGGTAAAGGCATGGTTGCGATGCTCATTGCCGTACTATCCGGACCATTCATCGGTGTAGGATTTTCTCTCTTGGCGGTACAATACACCGCAGCCGGCATCGCTAGTACTCTCATGGCTATCACACCTATCATGATATTACTGCCCACCTATTATATGTTCCATCAGCCCATCACACTACGTGGAGTCATTGGAGCAGTTATCTCAGTCGTCGGTGTGTCTCTCTTCTTCATCTAAACTCATTTTTCTTGTTCCTTCATGCCATGTTTATGGTATTTTTAGACCGAAAATCTAAAAATACTATAGAATCGTTGTGATGCTTCAAAATACATTCCCTATATTTATCGCATCAAATATAATTCAACACAAACAACAAGAATATGAATAGAAATTTCATGGATGCCATCGAGCGTCGTCGCAGCTATTACGCCCTCAAAAACGAGTCTCCCATCTCCGACGAAGAAATACAGAAGCTTATCGAACGCGCGGTTTTACACGTTCCTTCGTCTTTCAACAGCCAGACAACACGCGTTGTCGCACTCTTAGGCAATAAGCATCGTCGCCTTTGAGAGATTACCAAAGACGCCCTACGTGCCATTGTACCGGCCGAAGCATTTGCAGGAACCGAAGCAAAAATCAATGGTTCATTTGAAAGCGGATACGGCACGGTCTTGTTCTATGAAGACCAAGAGCCAGTCAAAGCATTGCAAGAGCAGTTCCCAGCATACGCTCCAAACTTCCCCATATGGTCTGAACACACCAATGCCATGCACCAATTAACCATCTGGACAGCTTTAGAGGATGCCGGTCTAGGTGCTTCGGTGCAGCATTATAATCCGCTGATTGACGAAGCCGTGGCCAAAGAGTTCGACATTCCAGCCAATTGGACGCTCCGAGCACAGATACCTTTCGGCACAGCAGTAGGCGAACCGGGCGAGAAAACATTCCTTCCTATTGAGCAAAGAGTAAGAGTCTTGAAGTAAACAATAGCTTTTTATATCGTCAACGATAACTGTTAATTAGAGTTAATCAATAGAAGTATCTTCTCAAAAAGTTTGCGATAACGATTTATTCGGCGTATATTTGCATCGTAAAAGATAATAAACGATTACATATTATACACAAACATATAAAATAAAGGAGATTTTAAAGATGGCTACAATCTACGACTTCAAAGTATTGGATAGAAAAGGTAACGAAGTAAGTTTGGCTGATTATAAAGGCAAAGTATTGTTGGTAGTGAACACAGCAACCGCTTGTGGCTTCACACCTCAACTTGAAGACCTCGAAAAAACATACGCTAAACTTCAGAGTAAAGGCTTGGAAATCTTGAATTTCCCATGCAATCAGTTCGGCGAACAGGCCCCCGGAAGCGACGAAGACATCCATCAATTCTGCCAATTAAACTTTGGTACAAAGTTCCCACAGTTCAAAAAGATTGAGGTAAATGGTGCCAATGAGGCTCCTCTCTACACATGGTTGAAGAGTCAGAAAGGCTTTGCAGGCTTCGATGAACATGAGTTGAAGACCATTCTGGAGGATATTTTGTCTAAAGCTGATGCTGATTGGGACAAGAAGAGCGACATCAAATGGAACTTCACCAAGTTCCTCGTGAACAAAGAGGGTGAAGTTGTTGCACGCTTTGAACCGACACATAGCATGGCAGATGTAGAGAAAGCTATCGAAGAATTGCTGTAAATCAGCATATCATATACAAGTCCCCATTCAGTGATAAAAGTCATTTGAATGGGGACTTTTTTATTTTTCAGCTTACATTTTTTATGATTCTGCGATTTTCACTACTTTTGCTTCTATGAAAAAGGGACTGGTATTAGAGGGCGGTGCTTTGAGAGGACTGTTCTCGGCAGGTGTCATCGATGTGATGATGGAACAAGGATTAGAGCCCGACGGACTTGTAGGTGTGTCGGCAGGAGCAGCTTTTGGCTGTAATTACAAGTCTAGACAACCCGGTCGGTGTATACGTTATAACAAGCAATTTGCCCACGACAAGCGCTATTGCAGTTTGACTTCATTTCTCAAAACAGGCGATCTTTTCGGCGGAGAATTCTGTTATCACACATTACCAACGCAACTTGACCTCTTTGATACCCACACTTTCGATACCAACCCGATGGATTTTTACGCTGTTTGTACAGATGTTGAGACCGGCCAAGCAGAGTATCGTAAGCTGCAAGAACATGGCTATGAGTGCTACGAATGGATACGCGCGTCGGCTTCCATGCCCTTGGTATCACGCATAGTAAGCCTCAATGGCCGCAAAATGCTGGATGGCGGACTAGCCGACTCCATCCCTTTGCAATTCTTTCAAAGCAAGGGGTACGACCGCAATATCGTTGTTTTAACGCAACCCAAAGGCTATATCAAGACTCCCAACAAACTCATGCTGCTCATTAAATGGAAATATCGACGCTATCCAAAGTTCGTAGAAGCATGTGCCAATCGCCATCTCATGTATAATCAGGAGCTGGAATACGTAGCCAGTGAAGAGCAATCCGGACACGCATTGGTGATTCGTCCGACGGCCAAACTATCCATTGAGCACATCTCGCACAATCCCGACGAGATGCAACAGGTGTATGAACACGGACGCGAGATAGCACTCTCCCATCTCAACGAAATCAAAAATTTCTGGAGACAATGAAAATTCGACAAGCCCAACAAGAAGACCTCGAAACGATAATGTCGCTGATTGATGAAGGAAGAAAGATCATGCGAAGCAGCGGAAATCTTCATCAATGGGACGATAACCACCCTTCGCGTGAACAAATCATCCATGATATAACCCATCATCACAGCTATATCATGGAAGACGAAAAGGAACTTGGCGTGGCAACATTCGCTTTTATTCCCGGCCCCGACCCCACCTATACTTATATAGAAGATGGAAAGTGGCTCGACAACACGGCCGATTATCACGTCGTACACCGCGTGGCGAGCCTGCCACAGGTACATGGTGTCTTCCGCACCATCATGGATTACTGCTTCACGCAGACCGATAGCGTTCGCATAGATACCCACCGCGATAATGTCATCATGCAACGTTGCATTCTCAAATACGGTTTCAGCTATTGCGGAATCATCTATCTTGAGAACGGAGAACCACGCTTGGCCTACCAGTTGAAACGTTATTTGAGATAGCTTTTCAACTGACTATTACTAGAATTTCGGAGCATCTTACGCACTGCTTTATCGCGAATTTGGCGCACACGTTCGCGCTTCAACCCCATCTCACGACCAATTTCGGCCATCGTCAGATGCGTACTATTAATACCGAAACAAGCTTCCACCACCACACGTTCACGCTCATCGAGCACCGACATAGCCTCTACCAACGCTTCGCGTAGCGACTCTGTGAGTACATGTTCGTCTGCTTCAGGAGCCGATTCATCCTTCAATACGCTCAAAAGACTCATCTGCTTGCCTTCAACCAACGGTGCATCAACCGAAAACGGATGACTGTTGGCCTCATCTTGCGGACTATTTTCGCCTGCCGGTAAACGATAGATACCCGACTGTTCCTTTACAGCCCGCTCAATAGAACGCCTCACATAGGGTTCAGCAAACTTCACAAAGCGTACCCCATGCGACGCATCGAAGTTCTGAGCAGCCTTAATAAGCCCCAGATTTCCTTCGCTGATAAGATCGGTTATACCCACTCCTTGGTCTTGATAATACTTAGCCACCGACACCACAAAGCGCAGATTGGCTGTCGTCAACTTATCCAGCGCCCGACGATTACCGCTTTTTACAGCCTCAGAAAGTTCTTGTTCTTCTTCTACAGTCAGTAGATTTTCTTTCCCTATCTCGTCTAGATATAGGTTCAAAGATTCTCCCTCACGTTCCGATAAGGGCTTGCCTGTTTTTATCTTTCTCATATCCTATCGTTCTTTTCTACAAAGATAGCAGAATCCAAACACAAATAAAAACATATAATCAAAAATCTTTTTCACGCCAATAGAATTCCATTATCAACTTTATTAATTAACTTTGTACCCAGATACCCAATAATCCAAATAATCTAAACAGCAAAAATGAATAGGACTTATTTATCATGTGCCTTGTTGTTGGCGTCTTCAGCGCAAGTCGCTAATGCAGCCAACAACCGGGGAAAGAAAACTGTAGACCCTCAACGTCCAAACGTTATACTCATTGTAGCCGACGATTTGGGCTACGGAGACTTGGAATGTTACGGTGCCAAAAACGTAAAGACACCTAATGTCAATCGCCTCGCCGGCTGCGGAATCAGATTCACCGACGGTCATGCTATCGCTTCTACCAGCACTCCCTCACGCTATTCGTTGCTGACAGGCGAATACGCTTGGCGTCGTCCCGACACCGATATTGCTGCCGGCAATGCCGGAATGATAATCCATCCTAGCCAATTTACACTTGCCGATATGTTCAAAAGCCGTGGCTATAGCACTGCTGCCATCGGCAAATGGCACCTAGGTTTGGGCGACCAAGCAGGCACACAAGACTGGAATGCGCCGCTTCCCCAAAGTCTGGGCGACCTTGGATTCGACTATCACTACATCATGGCTGCCACGGCCGACCGCGTTCCCTGCGTATTCATCGAGGACGGAAAGGTGGTCAACCACGACCCTTCGGCACCTATTTTCGTAAGTTATAAGGAAAACTTTCCGGGCGAACCCACAGGCAAAGACAATCCCGAATTGCTCTACAACTTGAAGTCCAGCATGGGGCACGACATGTCTATCGTGAATGGTATCGGCCGTATCGGCTATATGAAAGGTGGTGGTAAGGCACTTTGGAAAGACGAAAATATTGCCGACTCTATTACCTCTCACGCTATCAATTTCATTCAAAACCACCAGAAAGAACCCTTCTTCATGTACTTTGCAACCAACGACGTGCATGTTCCTCGGTTTCCGAATGCCCGTTTCCGCGGCAAGAGTGGCATGGGATTACGCGGTGATGCCATCGTAGAATTCGACTGGTCGGTGGGTCAAATCATGCAAACACTCGACAAACTTGGGCTTACCGACAACACCATTGTCATCCTTACAAGCGACAACGGTCCTATTCTTGACGACGGATATGTAGACCAAGCGAAGGAATTGCTCAACGGTCACCGTCCAGCAGGTCCTTGGCGTGGTAACAAGTACAGCACATTCGAAGGTGGAACAGCCGTTCCGTTCATCGTCAGCTGGCAAGGAAAAATCAAAGGAAATCAGACTTCTACAGCACTATTATCGCACATCGACTTGATGGGTTCGCTTGCATCGCTCGTCAATGCAACTCTTCCGCAAGGCAGTGCTCCCGAT
Source organism: Prevotella sp. C0026C3 (assembly GCF_056590795.1). Lineage (NCBI taxonomy): Bacteria > Pseudomonadati > Bacteroidota > Bacteroidia > Bacteroidales > Prevotellaceae > Prevotella > Prevotella sp. C0026C3. The sequence goes on from NZ_JBWPWW010000001.1 coordinate 85,832, forward strand.
AGTCACAACTATATGTCTACTTTCTTAGGCGACGACACCGTCGGTCGTCCTTGGGTAGTAGAGCAAGCTTCCAACCACGCACTGTCTATCAGAACTCACAATTGGAAGTATATCGAAGCGAGCGATGGCCAACCTATCATCAAATGGGCAGGCGATGCTGAGAGCGGTTACCTTGCTACGCCACAGCTATACAATATACATAGCGATGTATCAGAACAACAAAATCTGGCAAACAAGAACCCAGAAACACTCTTCGATATGCAGACTATTCTTCGTAAAGAGCGCAACAAAGCTTACCAAGGAGTAGCTCTTCCGAAGCAAGTACAGTAATATGAAATTGCTGCCGAGGCTTGGCAACATCGTTGTTGAGCCTCGGCAACAATACTGAAAAGCCCTCGCAGCAATGCTGCGAGGGCTTTTCAGTAAATCCAAGTAAAACGCTATGGGTGAGAAACAAGCCCTTCCAAATAGGCATCTATATCTCTTTGAATACGCTTGAAAGGCTCCGACTGCCTGTAACCCGTATTCTTCTTCAATAAATCAGCTATGTTTCCGGTGCTCCCATCGTATGCTGCTATCTCCGTACGATACTGTGTGTTGTGGATAGCCTCCCTACGTATCTCGTCTTCACGTTCCCTGTAAAGCTGATGACAAACGGAGTTGAGCATTGGAACCACAACTCTATCGAAGAGGTGATGCCCCTGTATATAAAGATAGGTGGTCTGTGGTGTGACACCCAAAGCCTTCAAGTCGTTCTTCACCTGTAGGTAACTTTCCTTGGCATCAGGGAAAGCATGGCGGAAAGTTTCGGCCTTACGCCCCACCTTTTTCCGCAAGTTGTCCAATCCTCTCTCTACATTCCGCAGGCGAAAATCACCAATATCAATAATTGCATTGAGGTCAGTTAGGGTGAAATCGTGGTAATGTGTACTACGATAAAACCATATATTCCAAACAAAGAGAGGGAATATAATCTCTGAATATGTAGCTAAATAGGCCTCAAAATCGAAGAGCATCCGGTCGTTAAGTACTGCCGCCACACACACATTATGAAGCGATGGCGCATAGCACTGTAGGTTTTCGATGGCATAAGCATAGGTATGGAAGATGTAAGGATTCTCCATCATTTGCTGAGAAGCCGGAGATGCCCCTTGCATCAGATAGTCGTAATCGGCGTCCACACACGCTATCATGTCGCTCCCTACTCCCTCTAGCAACTTCGAGATGGCCGCCTTCTTGCCGCGTTCCAAATGCCTACCGCGCGAGGGAAGCATGATTTCAAAGTAGCGTGTGTCGTCTTCGAAGTCACCAAGCACCGTGCGCCAAAAGTAAATGTCGTCGTAGCTCTCCACATAAACGGCTATCTTGCGGCGTGCATGCTTGGCTGTAAGCTGGTTGGCCGCACGAAAATACTGCGAATTAATGTTCGCACTGAGACGGTTAGGCATAGGCTTACAAGGTTATATCGGTCACTTCGGTCACATGTTCCATCCATCCGTTCATGATGACGGCAGGACTATGAGTGGTCATGATAATCTGTATATTGGGGTTTAATTTTAGGATTAGGTCTATCAACTGCTTCTGCCACTCGAAATGGAGACTCACTTCCGGCTCGTCCATGAAGAGTACATAGGGCTGATTATCTTCCACTAAGACAGTCAACAAGATACACAATATCTGCTTCTCACCACTGGATAGTTGGTAAGGCACGAGTGTTTCACCCAATTGTGAGAACCGTATCTCGTTCTCGGTACGCACGATGGTCTTGCCCGTTTCGGCATACAGACTGTCTATCATGTCTTGAAACAGCTTTTTGGGAGCCGAGAATGCTTGCGCCTGTTCAGCGCTATTGGGTTCACAGCTCTGCAAGGTTTGGATGATACGATTGCCTATGTTCACTTGATAATCGAGATACTTACGCTGCAATTGGAACAGTTGCCAGTCGAGTTCGGTAGCAAGCGACACCTCCATCTTGGCCACACTGTCTAGATTCAACAGCGGTCTATCGAACGAACGGATGGCATCATAACGTATCCAACGGGCATCTACGGGCGATACTTTCAGCCTGACGCCCTTGAGCATATGGCTGGGAAACTCGCCTCCACTGCTCAATCCTTTCAGCACTTTGTTCAAGATGGTGCTCTTACCCACTCCGTTCACACCACTAAGGATGTTCACCCGACGATCCAAATTCCACACAACGTGCTTCACACCACTCCACAATGACTCGATTTCTATTTGCTCTATGTAGTCTGCGTATTTAGACATAACAGTCTCATAATTGGTTTACTACAAATTTAGCAAAAATATTCCATCACGCGACAGAGGCTCCTAATAAATTCGTACTTTTGCAACGCTTTTTAATATATAGTTATAGCGATGACAAACAACAAACCACTTATTGCCCATCTGAGCATGCTTGGCGCATGCACATTTTGGGGATTGATGGCCCCGATAGGCAAAGATGCCATGCTACATGGGATAGATGGAATAGATTTGGTATCTTTCCGTGTATTGGGCGGAGCCATCTTGTTTTGGATAACATCCTTGTTTACGACATACGAACACGTGCCCTTGCGCGACATCCTGCGGTTTGCAGGTGCCGGATTGTTCGGTTTGGTGTGCAATCAATGCTGCTACACCATCGGATTAAGCATCACTTCGCCCAGCAATGCCAGCATCATGACCACCTCAATGCCCATCTTTGCCATGATACTCTCATTCGTTATCCTGCACGAGCCTATCACTCCTAAAAAGGTGGGAGGTGTGTTACTGGGGTGTATTGGTGCTCTGATATTAATCTTAACGAGCATGACGGCAGCCAGTTCCAAGGTTGGTGACATCCGAGGTGACCTGCTTTGTATGGGGGCACAGTTGTCTTTTGCCCTCTATCTGAGCCTGTTCAACCCACTTATCAAGCGATATTCAGTATTCACCATCAACAAATGGATGTTTTTATGGGCCGCTATCATGATTCTACCTTTTTCCGGTCATCACGTGATGCAAACCGATTGGAACGCCATAGCAACAAAAACATGGTTGGAAGTGGGCTTCGTGGTATTCTTCGGAACGTATTTTAGCTATATACTAACGATGATTGGACAACGCATTTTGCGCCCTACGGTGGTGAGTATCTACAACTATGTGCAACCGTTAGTATCGGTTTCGGTGAGTGTTTTGGCCGGTATCGCCGTATTTAAATGGTCACAAGGCTTAGCCGTTATCCTCGTCTTCACTGGCGTCTGGCTCGTTACGAAATCGAAATCCAAGCGAGACGCCACGGTGACAGAGGAAAAATAAGAATTAACAGACATCAAGAAGGGAAAGATACCGAAACTGGTGTCTTTGCTAACCAACGACTTCGACATGCCCATGGAGACTATCGTAGCCATATACCGCAGGAGGTGGCAGATAGAGTCTCTCTTCAAACAGATAAAGCAAGATTTCCCGCTTAGAAACTTCTATGGGGAGAGTGCCAACGCCATAAAGATTCAAGTATGGGTCACACTCATTGCCAATCTATTACTGTCACTTCTGCAAAGCTCATTACAGAGGCGGTGGAGTTTCTCCGGGCTGGCAACTATGGTGCGCATTGTACTTATGGAATACCTCAACTTGAATAATTTCTTCAATATGCCGGATGCGGACATGAAACTAATGCTTGAAGCAGCGGCTGAATCACCGCCAGGGGTAACAGAAAACGAATAGGGGGCTTGTCAATAACTTGAAAGCATCCTAACTCCTATGTATCAATGAGTTGGGATGAGGATTTTTATGTTTAGCGGACAGTAATATTAGTAAATACCTATTATTAGGTATTGTAGCAGAGAGTTATTACTTATATCTTTGTAAGCAATATTTTGTCATACATATTCAAACCTTTAAAATTATTTAAGAATGAAAAAGCTATTATGGATGTTCATTGCCATACTTTCCTTTATTACGCTATATTCATGTTCGGAAGATGAGCAAGATCAGTTGTGTGCGCTATCCATACAAATTGAAGGCGTAAATGACGCTTCCATGTACGCTAAGTTTCAGGTTAAACTAACCGAACAAAAATCGGGAGCAATGACTACGGCTACCGTCAACGACAAAGGGATTGCCACGACAACACTGCCACAGGGTACATACAAAGTGGTAGTCGAAGATGCGGAGAATGGTGCCTGTACCATGTATGGTGCAGTAGACAACTATACGCTTAGCCAAAAGAACGCAGAGCTGAAACTTGCCGTTAAACCAATTTTTGAGACTTTGGCTAAGACCTTTGTCTTGGACGAACTGTTTTTCAACTGTTCCTCAAACGATGGAGCATACGACCGAAACTATTATGAAGAATATCTCACCATTAAAAATATCAGCAACCAACCATTATACGCAGACGGTCTAAGTGTTGCGATTGCCGCGGATCCTAATGATTCAGAAGCAGGAGAAATGGCCGAATACCTTAAAAAGGACAAAATTGTCATCAGCCAGCTTTACACTATTCCCGGCAAAGGGCGTGAACACCTCGTGCAGCCCGGCCAAAGTATAGTCATTGCGCACTCGGCCGTAGACCATAGCGAAGGTGGAAAGAAAGCAAAAGCGCGTAATTTAACAGGAGCCAACTTCGAGCTTTTTGTTCCCCATCAATATGCCATGACAGTTGATAATCCAGAAGTAGACAATATGATTGTAAACTTTTCTACGTTTCAAGCCTTTCAATGGGGATATGGAGGAGGTATCTCTATTATGCTTGTAAAAACAAAAGAAGACGCTACTCAATATTGCAATGAGAACAAGGTGGCAATGAACAACCCCAATGCTTATACGAACAAAAAGCAAGATTATGTTATTCTTCCTACCAATACTATCATCGATGGTGTTGAGATTGGTGCCAAGGAGTCGCTCGTTCACAAGGCTCTGCCAAATAACATTGATCGCGGTGCCGTATTGATTGACGACACACCGGGCATGATGGGCGGTTTCAAAGGTCTGTTCGTACAACGTAAAACGGCCGAAAAAGGTTATCTGCAAGATACCAACAACAGCTCTGACGACTTTGTTGTTATAGCCAATGGGCAGAAAAACTATATCAAAAAATAGACATCTGATAGAGCGTGCAACCCTTTATCAGCTGCACTAAACGACGACACTAAGGTGCATTACGCATGCGTCTTAGTGTCGTTTACATATATTGTTTCTAATCTTTATGCGTTACAAATTGCTTCTTTCCCTTGTGCTTCAGTTAAGTATCGCGTCTGTTTCACTAGCACAAAACATCCTACAAGGCAAAATATACGATACCAAGACCATGCAACCCGTGAGTTTTGCCAGCGTCTACGCTATAGAAATTGACAAGGGCGTTATGGCTGATGTACAGGGGAAGTATGTCTTTCACCATGCCTTTAGTGGTGATTACCGACTCAGAATTTCATGCATGGGCTACGCCACACAAGAGATAAGCGTCAAGGCAGGCACCGCGTCTCTGAATGTTGCGATGGTCGAACAGAGTGTCACGCTACGCGACTTTACTGTCACCGCCAAATATAATAGCAAAATTGGAAGTGAGGCCACAATCAACCAAGAAGCCTTAGAATACATACAACCCACGTCTTTGAATGATATTTTTGTATTGTTGCCAGGTGGAAAGATGGGCAGCAATAACATTCAAAACAACACACTTATCAGCTCTCGGCAGGTAGGAACAGACCTTGCCACGGCCTTTGGAATGGGCGTTTCTATCAATGGAGTGCCCATACAAAATGATGGCATGCGTATACAGCTGAGCGGACTGACAGGATCTTCCATGGCTGACCCTAACGGCAATGTGACTGCCAACACCGGGATAGACCTGCGAACCATATCCACAGACCATATCGAACGCATCACGGTAACACGAGGAATATCGTCGGCCAAAGAAGGCAACCTTAGCTCTGGAGCTATCAAAATAGATTTGAAGCAAGGCAAAAGCCCATTAAGGATAAGAGCTAAGTTTGACCCTTTAAACAAATTGGCATATGTTGGCAAGGGCTTTTTGTTGTCGGAACAGTTGGGAACGCTATATATTGGCGCAGATATTGTGCAGTCTGCCGCAGATATTGCCGACACGCGCGGAGCGTACAACCGCGTCACAACACAACTCAATTATAACAACAAACGTCAGTGGTGGGGCAAAACCATAGACTTAAACATGCGCGGAAGCTGTGTGACATCATTCAACAACGACAAGACAGATGCATTGATTAAGGCTTATCAGGAGAAATATAACACTTTATACCAACGCCTTGACTTCTCTGCCAAACTGAAGATGGCTCTCGAACTACCATGGATTGACTATATAGAATTGGTGACGTCGACAGACTATACCAACAACAAATTGGAACATCACAAGCATGTTGTCAACCACTCTGTCACTCCCATGCCACAGTCTTATGGCGAAGGTGAGCACGACGGAATCTTCCTGCCATCTACCTACGACACATATTATGAAATTATCAATCGTCCTATCAATACATTCGCACAACTTTGTGGACAAAAATTTGGTAAGTGGAGCAAACACCTAAACTACAACCTGTTACTCGGGTCCTCTCTGAATTATACCAAAAACTTAGGAGACGGAACGATTATGAACCCTCAACGTCCTCTATTTCCAACAAGCAGTTTCATACGTCCGCGCAAGAACAGCGACATCCCCGCATTGGTCAATCAGGCTGCGTTTGCAGAGATGACATTGCGTTTTCAGGCACGACGCAACGAGGTTAACATGCGCATAGGCGTTAGAGAGGCCATGATGCTCAATCTTCCACAATATTATGACCTGCACGGCAAACCGTTGTTAGAGCCTCGCATACAATTGGCTTATACCATAGCAGGGTCTCATCATACGCAAAACACGTTTCGCATAGGATATGGAGTTGAAAACAAGCTGCCCTCTGCCGACTATCTGTACCCTGATAAGGTATACCATGATTTGATGGTTATGAACGCCTACTTCAATGACGAGAGCAAGCGACGTCTCATACTTGACACGCATATGGCCGACCCCTCCAATCCGCATCTGCATGAAAACAAAAACAAAAAGTGGGAAATAGGCTACGACTTTTCTTGTCATGGATGGAAAATAAACCTGTCGGCGTTTCATGAAGAGATAAGCGATGGCATCGAATACTTCACGCAATACGAGCCAGTGACATATACCTATTATTATCAATTGAAACATCCTGTTAGCACAAAACCCTCGCGCCAAGACTTCCTCTCTCGGACCATGCACTCTTTTTTATCTAATCGAATGCCCAAAAACAGCGCGAAAGTAATCAAAAAAGGATTGGAATACCGAATACACATTCCCACCCTAACTGCAATAAAGTCAGACATAGAGGTCAATGGCGCTTACTATCATACCATCTATACCGATGGTGTTCCTGTCATGTATTGGCCAGGCACTATCCAGGACGACAAGCCTTATCCCTACGTGGGACTGTACGATGGATTTGAGAAAAAATATGCATCAAGCCTCAATACCAACATGTGGATTAACACAAGGCTACCCCAATGGAAACTCATCTTTACCAATTTTATACAGACCGTATGGTTCACTAAAAGCAGATTAGGTAAGGATGTCGATATATATCCGGCAAATTACCTCGATTGTGATGGTGTCATTCATCGTTTTCGCTATGAAGAATTGGAACGAAATCCAATACTCCAATCGCTCAAACGCGAATTTACAGGTGCTCGGTACAACGTAAACAAGGCTCCCGTCTCGCTTCTATGGAATATAAAATTGACAAAGGAGATGGGGCGCTCGTTCAAACTTTCGTTCTTCGCCAACAATATTATACAGATTAATCCTAAATATGTAAATGCATATTATCAAACGACGAGAAGCTGGCACAAACCATTCTTTGGCGCAGAACTCACGGTCAACTTTTTTTAAGCAATATGAGAATACCTATTTACATTATCGGCTTGTTGCTATCTATTAGCGTTCAAAATATTTTCGCGCAGAACAACTTAACCTATCTGTTGAGTGGAGACAGGTTGGCCAGTTCCCCCTATGTTGAGCCAATGCCATTTCATAATACTGATATTGAGAACAGCGCTGTATATCTTATGCGTGAGAATGCCGCGCTCTTTCAATTTATGCAATCGCTCAACGATAGCAGCACTTACTTTAAAAGCTGCCGTCGCAATAATGTCAATATACTCAAATCAAGCATTAACCATGTCAATACATCGGGTAAATACCTGTCGTACAATGGATGCAAACTCTTTGATGGAGACATTGCTGCATCAGGAACATACCGCACCAATTATGGTACCATATTCGGAAACGCGACTTACATATACCGTGGCAAAGACGGTGTGACATATAATTATGCCACCCAACCAGAACTTTACAAACCCTATTTTGTAGGTGACACTCTGTCCAAGGGATGGCTGCGCCAAGAAGTTTATTATCTTAAAGGTGGCTACGGCTTCCGATTGGGCAGGCTCTACTATGGCATCGATGCCCTATATGAAGGCATTGCGCAGTCACGTCCGGACAACCCCAAGCAGTCAAATTACTCTTATTGGTTAACATTGGGACTAAACATGGCATACGTTCACCGCCAAAATCTTTACGCCATCAAAGTAACGCCCGAGCTAAACAGGCAGTCCATATCGGCCAACACAGTGTCAGATGGCATACGTTTTTTCCAGTTTTATGGATTTGGGCAATGGCATCGTCAGGAGAGCAAAGGCACGTTGGCATACGGAAGGACACAAAAAACAGAAGGGGTTACGACCGAAATGCTCTGGCAAAGAGACGGGAAAACTGAAGACGAATGGGCCGTTGCCACCCATCTGTCATACAATTACCGCCACGCCTGCACTGAGGAGACTTCGTTCAAAAACCTATTCGAACTTCACACCCACAGGTTCAGCCAACAAGTAGTACTGGACAGACGGTTCGAAAGCTCATCCTTGCACATACAATTGATGGGCAACGAAAATATCAAAAAAGGTGTGGAAAATATCTACGAAAACCAAATACAAAATAAAGAGCAATACATTTATGATGCGAAAAAAGTGGGAAGCGGACAGCTATATAAAGCTCGGAGCCAGTCTGTAGACCTACGTGCCAAGTACATTCTGCCTTTGTCCATAAAGCATCAGGTATACATGATGGCGGCAGCTAACTATTATGGTTACCAAGAGAGTTATGTTTCGCCACGAATGAAGATAACCAATCACTCATTTTCTCCATCGCTTGGCACCGGCTATGCTATGAGCAACACTAGAAACAGTCTTGTGGCAGACTTTCTTCTCGACATGCGGCAGGGAATAAAAAATTATTATTCGGTGCCCATTCCTTTCGACAAGTTTGTCGATGCCCATGCCTACACACCCTATTTGCTGCGTGGAGAGAACGCACAACGTTTTTCGATGCGTATGGGCTATGCCCGAAACCTAAAAGGAAGGCAATGGTTCGGCATCAAAACAACCTTGTCCTACATGCGCTCTGACTATCGAAAAATAACAGCAATGCACTGTAGTTTGTTCTACTTCTTCTAATTCTTATACTTGTATCATGTTCTCAAACAGCATAACATACAGCTTTCATATTGCCCAACAGTTATTGGCAGCAACAGCCATTGTCGCCTTTACGGCATGCACCGACACGATAACTAACACCGATCTGACAAGTCAAACGGAATCGCGTAATGTCTCTATAATACCTAATAGGCTTAATATCAAGCTAAAAGCATGTATCATACAGCAAATAGATAACTCAAAAAACACGCTGTCCACACCAACAGGAAGTGACTTGCTGGATAAATATTTGCATGATGTCGGAGCCAATAAGATAGATCGTATCTTTCCCTTTGTCGGAAAGGATGAGCCTAGGCAACGAGCCGCCGCGCTCAACACATGGTACTCCGTCGCCATGGACAGCACCAAAACGTGTGGAACAAGGGCTGCTACCCAAAATCAATTAGAATCTATCGCAGACTATACCGAGCCTGCTTACCATGCTGTTTTGGAAAACTCTGAATACATACCAAGCGATGACAACTCTCAGACACAAGCAAACGAGAGCACATATTTTAACGACCCCTTGTACGACAAACAGTGGAATCTACATAACAATGGCAATATAGGGAATTATACCGACGGTACGGGAAAGCGCATCACAAGTAGTATTGCACATGCCGACATCAATGCCGAAGCGGCTTGGCGGCAAACAACCGGCGACCCGTCAGTGGTCGTTGCCGTTGTGGATGGTGGCATAGACATTCATCATGAAGATTTGCAAGGAAGCATTTGGATTAACAAAAATGAAATACCAGGCAATGGCATTGACGACGATAATAATGGATATATAGACGATGTGTACGGTTATAACTTTACGGAAGACACTGCGCTCATTACTCCCACGCGACACGCTACGCATGTCGCGGGGATTATCGCCGCTCGCAACAACAACGCAAAGGGCATCAGCGGCATAGCAGGAGGCAATGGTAATCCCGACACGGGGGTCAGACTGATATGCTGTCAGATATTCAGAAACAATCCCAATTACGACCCATCTGACAAACACTCCTCGGAAACCATCGGCACGGGAGACCGCAACCGCGAAGCGGCGGCAATAGTATATGGTGCCAATAACGGAGCGATAATCAGCCAAAACTCATGGGGATACGATCGCATTATGAAACAAACGCCACAAGTTATTAAAGATGCCATCCATTATTTTAACACCTACGCAGGTGGCGACAAGACCGACAAACCATTGATGCAAGGTGGATTGGTGGTATTTGCTGCCGGTAACGATGCCACATCCGCCCCCAGCATGCCTTCGGCGGAATCGTCCGTGGTGTCGGTATCATCTTTCAACCCCGATTTTAGTGCATCTTGGTACACCAACTATGGTTCGTGGACCGACATCTCGGCACCAGGTGGTTCAAAACCAGTAAATGGGCTTTATCCGTTGCAGGACGGCCAGCCCACGTCTGCCATATTGAGCACCGTGCCTGCCACCACAGCTCATCCCAATGGAGGCTATGCCTATATGCAAGGCACGTCAATGGCCACACCACACGTGTCGGCCATTGCGGCACTTATCGTTTCTAAATACGGCAACGGGCATTTCACCGCCAAACAACTTAGGGAAAGACTATTGACAGGTGTTCGCCCAATAGATTACAACAAGTATTTAACCGAGACATATCGCAACTCCATGGGCAGTGGCTATGCCGACGCACTCGTGGCACTGGCCGATTACGACCACGACACAACTCCCGCAACACCCTTTTTCCTTGTCAATCAGGCTACACCCGATTATGGTAAAATAAGGCTGGCGTGGACATCAAAAAACAATGGGGCTGATGGCTCATTACAAAAATATGTGCTCTACTGTTCCAAAAATCCCATTACAACAGTCAATTACACCAACAAGGATGTCCAAGCGTACAACATTCCTGCCCAATTTGCCACAGACAACCAAGTGTTTCAATATGCCATCACGCATTTGGATAACAACACAAAATATTATTTTGGCATATTGGCAGAGGCGAGGAATGGACACCAATCGACTTTGACTGTGTTGCCAAACAGCATTGCAACGCTCAACAATACACCACCACAAATCACGCCAGACATTGAAAGCGAGCGCATAACGTTAGCCGGCAATGACACCAAAGACATCACGCTGCGCATCGAAGACCCTGAGAACCATAAATGGACTGTGGCCTTCAGTACTGTTGATAGATTGCGCATCGTCCATACTAAATCCGGGGTAAATATACGCATAGAGGCCAAACATTACATGCCGGGCGTTTATCCAGTCATTGTTAGCGCAAGAGACGAGCTTGGCGCCAAGAGTTCCTATCAATTCATCATAGAGGTGGTGGCAGATAAAGTCCCCTCGATGAAGAGTCAGGCGCAGAAAATACGACTGCGGTTGGGTGAGTGCACACAAATTGATTTACGCGAAATAACGGACGACGAAGACGTGAACTCAGTTCGATACGAACTAATGAACAGTGAAGACCAGGGAACAGATATCTCCGTCAAAGATGGTCGTATGAACGTGATGGGCTCCACGTGGGGACAGCGACAAATACACATAAAAGCCACTGACAAGCACGGACAGAGCTGCACGATGACCTTCGACGTGTTTGTATATCGGAATGAAGGTATATACAGTTTGTTTCCCACGATGACCACTGGAACGTTATATCTCAAGGTGGGAGATACCATTGATGGCCATGTAAAGTGGGAAATAAGGAATGTGGCGGGTAAACTGGTTAAAGCTAACGCTTTTGACACTTCTTCATTAGATGCCGACAAGCGCACTTATTCAATGGATGTGTCAAGCCTCACGGTGGGGCAATACACGCTCTACATAACCTGCCAAGGCAAGACCTACCAAGAAATGTTCGTTAAAAACTAACTCCATGAATAAATATCTCCTCATCGTAGTCGGATGCCTCGTCTCATGCCACGCGATGGCGCAAGGCCGACCTTTTCCCATCACAGACCTACCCTCATCACCCCACTCCCTTAGTATGGGCGAGACTACAACTTTGCGAGATGGCGGTTGCTACGTCTACACACAGCCATCCAATATTTTCATGACGGAAGATACGTCTATGAGAGCTGACTATCAATTTGGTTACATTGACAATGCCGAGCACGTCAACAACTACACATGGCACACGCTCACCATGACTTGGCGACGTGAAAAACAGGCTATATGCGTAGGAATGCGATACCTTGACATGGGCAAGCTGGAACAAAACGTGGATAAAGACATGAACCAGGTGCCTGGAAACGGGAAATGCATGCGTAGCTTCTCATTCGACATGGGATACGCCTTGCAACTAAACAGCAGCCTGTCCGTATATGCCACGGCGGCACTGATGAGCGAGAGGACATTGTTGACTACGAATGGCTGTGCGCTGAGCACAGGTGCAGCCTACTCCTCACATTGGCACAACATGGCATATACCGCCGCCTTGGGAATCCGAGACGTTGGCTTTTACAGCTATCAGAACACCACCAAAATGCTTACCCCACTCGTATATATAGGCGGAAACATCTCTTTACCAACATGGGGCAACCAAAAACTTACTGTCGCTGTAGAATCTGGAGCCTATGTGGGCAATGGACGCGTCAAAAGCAGCTACACCTTCTCGATGGGCGCAGCCTACAGCGTATGCCGTTATCTTAGCTTAAGAATGGGTACCCATTGGGGAGACGAAGATAACTATATGGCATACGGATTAGGTACGAGATTGGGAAAGATAACGATCGAGACTGCCATAAAGACACCGATCACGGCCAATGTTGGCAAGATGTACATGGTTGGGATTGGAGTGAATATTTGACAATATCCGCTTCTTAAACTCTCTATACCACCGTATTTCATGTCTTGAGGAGTTTGTGCCGAAGTCGAGCTCCTGGTGTTGGATAAATACAAAAGTAACTAACAAAAGAAAGGAAGCTATTATGAGCAACGAGAAGAGACTACACTTTGAGACATTGCAACTGCATGTAGGCCAAGAACAGGCCGACCCCGTGACCGACTCACGCGCTGTGCCAATCTACCAGACAACTTCTTACGTGTTCCACGATGCACAGCATGCAGCCGACCGTTTCGGTTTGCGCGATGCCGGAAACATCTATGGTCGTCTCACCAATTCTACCCAAGGAGTTTTCGAGGCTCGTGTGGCAGCACTCGAAGGTGGTGTGGCAGGATTGGCAGTAGCATCGGGAGCAGCAGCCATCGCTTACTCACTGCAAAATATAGCTCGTAATGGCGACCATATCATAGCAGCCAACAACCTCTACGGCGGAACATTCAACTTGATTCAGCACACGCTGAGCACTCAAGGTGTATCGGCTACAGTGGTCGACCCATCGAACTTAGAAGAGATAGATGCCGCTTTCAGGGAGAATACCAAAGCCATAATCCTCGAAACTTTCGGCAATCCAAATGCCAGCGTCACCGACATCGACCGCATCAGCGAAATAGCTCACAAGCATAACACAGTGGTTATCGTAGACAATACGTTCGGAACGCCCTACTTAATTCGTCCGCTTGAGCACGGTGCCGACATCGTGGTGCACTCAGCAACGAAATTTATCGGTGGACATGGAAGTTCGCTTGGAGGTGTCATTGTAGACGGTGGAAGATTCGACTGGAAAAGCAATGCCGACAAATACCCATCACTGGGCAAGCCTGATCCCAGCTATCATGGAGCCGTATTTGCCGACGTAGCCGGTGCAGCAGCTTTTGTTACTCGCATCCGGGCAGTGCTCTTACGCGACACCGGAGCAGCCATCTCGCCATTCAACGCATGGCTTCTATTGCAAGGATTGGAGACATTGAGTCTTCGTGTGGAGCGCCACACCTACAATACAAAGAAGATTGTGGAGTATTTGGCAACTCATCCGAAGGTAGAACGCGTCAACCATCCAGCGCTGGAAAGCCATCCCGACCACGCACTTTATACAAAGTTATTCCCCTATGGAGGCGGTTCTATCTTCACATTCGAGATAAAGGGCGGACAAGAAGCGGCTTGGGCTTTTATTGACCATCTGCGTATTTTCTCGCTACTGGCCAATGTGGCTGACGTGAAATCGCTCGTAATCCACCCAGCAACAACCACCCATTCACAACTATCGGAACAGGAATTGAACGAACAGCACATCTATCCATCGACCATCCGACTCAGTATCGGTACCGAACATGTGGAAGATCTCATTGATGCACTGGACGAAGCGTTCGACTACGTAGCATAAAATAAGACAAGAAATCGCTAGAGAGTCGAATAAAGAAACTCCAAATGACTCTCTGCAAAATACAATAATACGACAAAATAACGTTATAAGAATATCACAACAATTAAAATACAGCATTATGTCAAACATCGTAAAACAAATAACTGACCTTATCGGTCAGACTCCACTTGTACAACTTAACAAGTTTTCAACAGCCAACGGACTCGGCAATCCCATCATTGCCAAGGTAGAATCTTTCAATCCCGGCGGCAGTGTAAAAGACCGTATAGCCTTCGCCATGATTGAAGATGCCGAGAAGAAAGGTATCTTGAAACCCGGTGCAACCATCATCGAACCAACCAGTGGAAACACCGGTGTGGGCTTGGCATTGGTATCTGCCGTGAAAGGATACAAACTTATCCTCACCATGCCCGAAACGATGAGTGTGGAACGTCGCAACCTCGTGAAGGCTTACGGCGCCAAAGTAGAACTCACCAGTGGCAAGGATGGTATGAAAGGAGCTATCAAGAGAGCCGAGGAACTGCGCGATTCAATAGAGGGAGCTGTAATTCTTGGCCAGTTCATCAATCCTGCCAACCCACAGAAACATTATGAGACGACGGGTGAAGAGATTTGGAATCAGACCGACGGAAAGGTGGATATATTCGTAGCCGGCGTGGGAACAGGCGGTACTATATCGGGTATTGGCAAGCGATTGAAGGAACATAATCCCAACGTCAAGGTGATAGCCGTAGAACCAACAGACTCTCCGGTACTGAGCGGAGGTGCTCCCGGCCCTCATAAGATTCAAGGTATAGGTGCCGGTTTCATCCCAGATACCTACAACGCCGCAGTCATTGACGAGGTGTTCCAAGTGGAAAACGACAACGCTATCCGCACCGGAAGACAGCTAGCACAGCAAGACGGTCTGCTCGTAGGAATCTCTTCGGGAGCCGCTGCCTATGCTGCCGCACAAATAGCCAAGCGTCCAGAGAATGCAGGTAAGACCATCGTAGCCCTGTTACCAGACACGGGAGAGCGCTATTTATCGACCGTTCTCTACGCTTTCGAGGAATATCCTCTATAAGAAAAAACATTCAGAGACTTTTATAATAAAAGCGAGTACCTATTGACAGGGCTCGCTTTTTTTTCGTATCTTTGCTTATCCTAAAAATGGATATAACTTTGATACACCTATTATAATATGATACAGATACACCAAGCAAGCCCCGATATGGCACCACAGATAGCTCCACTCATCATGGAAGCAATGAATACTGAATGTTGTCAATACTTTGCGGGACCGGAACATACACTCGATGATTTCAGAGAAATGATGATTTCGCTCATCCGACGAGACGATAGTCAATACAGTTATCGCAACGCGCTGGTGGCTGTTACAGCTCAAGAGGAAATCATTGGAGTTTGTATTACATACGATGGTGGACAACTCCACTCGTTAAGAAAGGCTTTTATACAAGCGGCGAAAGATGCTTTTGGTCGCGATTTCAGTAATATGGACGATGAGACAGAATCTGGCGAGCTCTATATTGACAGCCTCTGTGTGCGACAAGAATATCGCGGTCAAGGTATAGCCACCCTACTATTAAAGGCCGCTATCGACCGAGCCAAGAGTTTGGAGATACCTTTGGTGGGACTATTGGTAGACAAAGGAAATCCCCATGCAGAACATCTTTACAAGCGAGTGGGATTCCAATACGCTAACGATTCAGCATGGGGAGGTCATCAGATGAGACATCTGACTTTCCGAGTATCCCCGAAAGGATAACTCGGAGCGATATTCTTTAGATAGGAGTTACAAGAATAAAGGTGCGAAGCAACCAATAAGAGAAGATTCCAGCAATATATCCTGCGAATGCAATCCATGAGATATGCTTCATATACCAGCCAAAAGTAATTTTCTCTAACCCCATGACAACGACCCCGGCTGCACTTCCAATGATGAGCATTGAGCCTCCAACACCAGCACAGTAAGCCAACAACTGCCAGAAGATACCATCAATAGCCATATCACCTGTAGGTGTTACAGGGTACATACCCATACATCCTGCCACTAAAGGCACATTGTCTACGATACTTGAAAGCACACCTATAATACCCGTTACAGCGTAATGGTTGCCATCGAATGCCACATTCAAACCTTTTCCCAAAGCCGTTAGAACGCCTATTTCTTCCAAACATGCAACGGCCATGAGGATACCTAAGAAGAACAAAATGGTCGACATATCAATACGACTCAACAAATTGGTGACACGTTTTTGCATTCCTTCATGTCCGGAACCCAGCTTACGATAAAATACTTCGGTTGTTGTCCACAGCACACCGAGTACCAACAGGATGCCCACAAAGGGAGGGAGATCTGTCAGATAACGGAAGATGGGAACAAATACCAAGCCACCTACACCGATGATGAAAATCATCTTGCGCTGCGAGCTATTGAAGTCGAGCACCTCATAATCAGACTTCACCTTGGCATCAGTGTCTTCCAACTGCCCTTTCAACATAATTTGTAACAACAAAGCAGGAACTATCACCGATACAACGGACGGTATGAAAACTTCCGAGATAACCCCTAATGCAGTGATAACTCCCTTGTTCCACAGCATAATCGTAGTGACATCGCCTATTGGAGAGAACGCTCCACCAGAGTTAGCAGCGATGATAACCAACGAAGCATATATCATTCTGTCTTTCTTGTTATGCACTAACTTGCGCAAAATCATAATCATAACGATGCTCGTCGTGAGGTTATCGAGGATTGCGGAAAGGAAAAATGTCATCACAACGATCTTCCATAGCAACCCACGTTTGGTCTTTGAGCGTAGTTTATCGCGCACAAAATTAAAACCACCGTTTTGATCTACAATCTCTACAATGGTCATGGCACCCATCAAAAAGAAGAGAGTTGTGGACGTACTACCTAGATGATGCTCGATAGCAGTGCCTACAGCGTCTATCAATGCTTGCCCACTAAGACCGGTAATGTAACTTCCCGGATCGAGCATAAAGAGTGTCCAACAAGCTACAAACATCAATAATGCGATGGCAGCCTTATTTACTTTTGCTACGCTTTCAATGGCTATGAAGAAATAACCTATAACGAACGTAATGACAATTGCAATGGTTAATGTTGTCATGATATCTGTTTAAAATTCGATTGCAAACTTAATAAATAACATGGAAATAAGAAAATAAAACCTTATTTTTACTTCAAAAATAGATAAAAGATTATTCGATGCCGAATATGCGCTTCACATTGGCATTGGTTTGGATGGCAACCTGCTCCTCGGAAACACCATAACTAATAGCCAATTGTTGCAATACAAGCTTCACAAAAGCACTTTCATTGCGCTCTCCACGATGCGGAACGGGTGCCATATAAGGGCTGTCGGTTTCTAAAACGATTCTATCCAAAGGCACCATTGCAGGCAAATCTTCGCGCAGATGACTACTTTTAAAGGTCAGCACACCACCAATTCCAAGCACGAATTTATCGAACTGTAACAGTTGTTCAGCCTCTTTGGCGTTGCCGGTGAAGCAATGGAACACGCCACCAGGCAGTTCTTTGTCGTATTTCTTCAACAGATTCACCATCTCGTTTTGTGCCTTTCGACAATGAATCATCAATGGTAAGCGATATTCTATCGACCATTTCACCTGCTCTTCGAAGCATTCCAACTGCTCCATTTCATAATCGCGAGTCCAATAATAATCCAATCCCACCTCGCCAACAGCAATGAAAGGATGGGGTTGGGAAAGGCGTTTCTTCATCTCGCTGAGCACCTCTCGCCAGTCGGTCTTCACTTCTTCGGGATGCAATCCTATCATAGGATAAGCGAAACCGGGATACGATTGGCACACCGCCAACACCGTATCGACCGACTTTAAGTCTATTGCGGGAATGAAAACTTTGGATACTCCAGTCGCTTGAGCACGTTGCATCACAGCCGAAAGATCTTCTTTGAACTCCTCACCATCCAAATGTGTATGGGTATCTATAAATGTATAAGCCATAAATTAATAAAGATGTTCCTCGTGACGACGATAATAATACACTACTCCTAACTTCCTACACGCGACATATCTCACTTCTGGTGGCTCGTTCTCATAATGCTTCTCTATCTGATTCCATAAGTCTAGAAGCACTTCATCCACCTTCGGACGAAGCTCTTTCAAGCGTTCTCGTGCCTCTTGCGTGCGAGCTTGAGCTTGCTGTTGACGCTCATAGACATCACGATAAATATCATAATGCGTGGCCACCATGCCTATCGTTGGATTATAGATAGGCCGTCCACCAGCCTTGATACGCGCTTTTTCGCCTTCAATCACCTTACTTCCCCATGTGATAAGATTATCACCAGTCTTCATATCGGGCAGAGATGACGTATCTACAGACAGTCCATAGAGTAGCAATCGTTGCCGTTTTATTTCTCCACGTTCCACTGACATAAGCAATACCTGTACAAAATGACTCAGATACATGAAAGCCTTGCGTTGCACCTTATCCACTTTTGCCGTCTGACGAGTTTGCGCTTGGAAGCACAGCTGATACTGCGAGTTGGCCGTCAACAACTGTTCGTACATCGTCTGTGAATCATTGATGGTCTTCCAATCAACGAAGCGATTGCGCACAGTGTATATATCATTGCAGTCCAACAAGGTCTTCAATGCTTTTAGGCGGGCTGTATCGGTTTTCGGCAAACGTCTGTAGGGCATATCACAAACTCTGTTTTAACTTTGACGCTTCATCATTCTACGAGCGTAAGCCGCCAATTCTGCCTTGCGTTCAGCCGGTACTTTCACGGCTTCCAAGTATTTCTCGCTCTGTGAAAAATAGTATTCTATCTTCTCAAGTGCCAACTTATCGATGCCCATTTCATTGTATAGTTGGGTCACGGCAGCCACTTTCTCCTTCTTATCAAACTCTTTTGCTTTCACCCATTTAGTGAGTTCGGCATGCTGGCGAGCATCCGCTTTGTTGAAAGCATTAATCAACATATAAGTTTTCTTATTGCTTATAATGTCTCCACCAATCGCTTTACCGAACACTTCAGGGTCTCCGTACACATCCAAGAAGTCGTCTTGCAACTGGAATGCCAACCCTATTTGCTCACCGAAGCGATACAGATTGTCGGCATCTTCGGCCGAAGCATCTGCCAAAATAGCTCCTATCTTCATCGCACAAGCCAACAACACGCTCGTCTTCAAGCGTATCATTTCAATATATTCGGCTTCCGTGACGTCGTTACGAGTCTCAAAATCCATATCGTACTGCTGTCCCTCGCCTATCTCCAAAGCCGTTTCAGTGAACAGGTCAAGTACCTCTTTCAAATGCTTCTCGCCACATTGAAGCATGTGTTCATAAGCCAAGACAAGCATAGAGTCGCCCGAAAGGATGGCAGCATTCGCACTCCAACGCTTATGAACAGTCTCTTTGCCACGACGAACTTCGGCCTCATCCATCAAATCATCATGCAATAACGTATAGTTATGGTATGTTTCCAGTGCACAAGCCGAGGAAAGTATGTCTTCCGGATGGTCTTTATAAAGATTGTAAGCCAACAGCATGAGCGTGGGACGGATACGCTTTCCACCAATGGAAAGAACATATTTCACGGGGTCGTAGAGCACTGTGGGCTTTCTATCATACGGCAATTGGTCTAAATAGGTATTGACTTTTGCCAATATCTCGTCTGCTGTTAATATCATATCTTGAGTTGTTTGGTTCATGTGAATAGTATTCTTTTATTTCTATAGGTTAAAGTTGATGGGTATGGCAAACATGGTTCGACAAGGTTTATTATACATAATACCGGGCTTCCACTTCGGCATCATTCCCACCACACGCAGTGCTTCGCGGTCAAGCAAGGGATGTACAGATTTGTCTATATGCGCATCAGCAATCGAACCATCCTTGTTGATGATGAACGAAACGACCACCTTACCTTGTATTCTAGCCTGTTGAGCCGACACAGGATATTTCAAATTCCGCGTCAACCACTTCATAAACTCCACCATGCCACCCGGATATTCAGGCAATTGCTGTACGATTCGAAAGCTCACCGGCTCATCGTTCTGGCTCAAAGCCACTACCGTGGGCGGTGTTTGAGTCTCTGTCTCGTCGCTTTTTACCTGTGCTCCGGCTGCATTGGCATCTTGTTCGGCCTCACCCGTATTAGGATTGAGCCTATCGGGAACCTCCGTCACATGTTCAACAGGCTTCACCCGATTGGTCACACTACGTGAGACCTGTGTCGGAACTGCCGAAATCATATCTTGACGGTCTATGCCCGACATCAACTCCAAGTCGTCTTGGGCATCATCATCTATCAAACTCTTGGCACTATCCGTGTTTGTCGTGGCGGTATATTCCAATGCTACGAAGCACACAGACAGCACCAATACGAGTCCGATGAGGAACATTGTAAGACGTTTGTCCTCCAAATTGGCCTTATATGATTTCTTTTCTTCCAAAGCGACTAGTCGTCATAACGCTGTGGGGCGAGGTACTTCGCATGCTGTTAGGTTTCCTATTGGTAGTCTTGCTAAGCAGTATGGCAATAATATCCACCTTTCAACGTTACAATACTGATTAAACAACGCAAAGTTACTTCTTATATTTGGAAAAGCAGTATCTTTGCCAAATAATTAGGAAAAAAATCAATGAAAAGAGTCGCTTTCGCTTTTTTACTCAGCATCGCAGCCTTTCAAGCCTTTGCACAAGAGAGCTTGACGGGGTACAACTTCCTCCGACTGCCCGTCGGCGCACATGCTGCTGCCCTCGGTGGAGACAACATCTCCATCATCGAAGACGACGAATCGTTCATTTTCAGCAATC
The DNA here is from genome assembly GCF_056590795.1 of Prevotella sp. C0026C3. NCBI lineage: Bacteria > Pseudomonadati > Bacteroidota > Bacteroidia > Bacteroidales > Prevotellaceae > Prevotella > Prevotella sp. C0026C3. The sequence continues at coordinate 107,445 of NZ_JBWPWW010000001.1, forward strand.
CCGCTTTACTTTCATCGGTCACCGATAAGACCATCAACTTCAATTTTATGAGTTACATGTCGGGCGTCAATACGTCCTCGGCTGCCTTCAATCGCAATATTGGCGAGCGTGCCTCATGGGCCGTTTCAGGGCAATATATCGACTACGGGAAGATGAAACAGGTAGACGAGAACAACATCCAGACTGGTGAATTCGGCGCACGAGACATCGCCATGACCGGATATTTCTCTTATATGTTGACCGATCGGATAGCCGGTGGCATCGCTGCCAAGTTCATTACATCGTACATCGGCGACTACAACTCGATAGCCATGGGTGTAGACTTGGGCCTCAATTACTACGATAGCGACCGAGACTGGTCGGCATCATTCGTGGTTAAAAACCTTGGCGGACAGCTGAAAGCCTACGATAACATCTACGAACACATGCCCATCGACGTGCAATTGGGCGTAAGCAAGCGATTCCTCAACGCACCACTGCGTCTCTCTGCCACACTCGTAGACCTGAACCATTGGGACTACAAACTCCTTTATCATGCCGTGATGGGTGCCGAATTGCTTCTCAGTGACAATATTTGGGTGGGTGCCGGCTACAATTTCAGACGTGCCAACGAGATGAAAATCATCAACACCAAACGCGAGGAAAGCAGTCATGGAGCCGGTTGGAGTCTAGGCGCAGGTCTTAATTTGGAACGCTTCAAGCTCAATTTGGCCTATGGCAAATATCATGTGAGCAGCAATTCTATCACGATAAACGTGGCTTACAGCTTATAAATCATCAAGCAATCAATTACTCGAACTATCGAATAAAATAAAAAACAATGAATAAAATCACCATCGCCATTGACGGTTTTTCATCTTGCGGCAAAAGTACCATGGCCAAGAATCTGGCCAAAGAGATAGGTTATATCTATGTAGATACGGGTGCTATGTACCGAGCCGTCACGCTTTTTGCCCTTCGCAATGGCCTTTTTGCAACCGACGGAAGCATCGATACGGCACATTTGGAGCAACTGATGCCTCAAATCAACATCTCTTTTAAATTCAATCAAGCCACCGGTGCACCCGATACATATCTCAACGGTGAACTGGTAGAGCGCGACATCCGCACCATTGAGGTGAGTAGCCACGTCAGTCCCATCGCAGCTATTCCCTTCGTGCGCCAAGCTCTCGTGGCTCAACAGCAGAAAATGGGACAGGAGAAAGGCATCGTAATGGACGGACGCGACATCGGTACCACCGTATTTCCGGATGCAGAACTCAAGATTTTCGTCACAGCTTCGGCCGAAGTACGTGCCCAACGTCGCTTCGACGAGTTGAAACAAAAAGGTATGCCTGTCGATTTCGATGAGATACTCCGTAATGTTCAGGAGCGCGACTACATTGATTCGCACCGCGAAGTAAGTCCGCTGCGCAAGGCCGACGACGCTATCGAACTGGACAACAGCCACATGACCATAGCCGAACAGCAGGCATGGCTGCTCAAAGCATACCAATCGAAGGTGTAAAAAATATCATTCTTCACTCTAAAATTCCGACTTCCCCCTTTAAAGGAAATCGGGATGAGGCTGCTGCAAGGTCGAGACAGCATTACTGCCTAGCCTTTTCAGCATCGCTGTCTAGCCGAGACAGCAAGATTGCTGCGGCCTTGCAGACAGCTGGTTTACAAGTTTACGAGTTGACAAGTAGACAAGATTACTTCTGCATTTACGTCTAAATACCGTACAAGGAGCATTGTGCTAAATTGTCTGTAAGTCTTTGATATGTTCCGTCTTTTTCGTAAATTTGCAGACAATCATTATCAAAGAGGATTATGAGGAGAGTGTTCCATCAGCGTCTCACGCCTATCTCAGTCTGTTCCATCATCATCTTTGCATTGTTGGCTTTTTATTTTTTCTGGCTCAAAATGCCCATTCCGGGATTTCTTACAGCCATTGCCATCGTGCTGATGACCGAACGTTTGCTCCACACTGTCTACATTTTCGACATGCAGGGAGTCGATGACGTGTTGCAAATAAATCATGGGCGTTTTTCAAAAACCATCACCATAAGGGTGAGTGAAGTCGTGCGTGTCACACAAATGACTTCAGCTTTTGGCTTATCACACTACTTATTGCTAGAATATGGGAACGGTCACCTGACCAGTTTACAACCCGACAACGAGGAAACTTTCCGAAACGAACTGAACAAGAGACTAAAACAACATGACGAAATTCAATAGAAAAGCTGTCGGAAAGTTATTTCTGCTTTTCATAACATTTGCTGCTTGCCTGCCCCTACAGGCACAGACAGATGACCACAACACCGAAAACGACGAACTATCCAGCGCCACCGACTCCACTGCTTTTGCGAGTTTGGACAAAGACTCTATAGCATTGCCGTGGCCACAATACGTACAACACCATCTAGACATACTGCTACAAAGCGACATGCTGAAGACTTCGCAACTAGGATTGATGGTATATGACCTTACAGCCGACTCCGTACTCTACCGCTATAACGAGCGCCAAACCATGCGGCCAGCCAGCACAATGAAGGTCATCACGGCCATTACGGCCATCGACAAGCTCGGTGGAGACTACCGTTTTCGCACCGAACTGTGCTATACAGGCAACATAGAGAACCGCACATTGACCGGAGACGTTTACTGTGTGGGCGGTTTGGACCCGCGATTCGGTACCGATGACCTGAAAGCATTTGTGGAAAGCCTGCACAAGATGGGTGTAGACACTATCCGAGGGCACCTCTATGCCGACCAGTCTATGAAGACACGAGACATCTACGGAGAGGGTTGGTGCTGGGACGATGATAACCCCAACCTCACTCCCCTGCTCCTTTCGCGCAAAGACCAGTTCATGGACAGGTTTGTAAGAGAACTACGTGCCGACAGTATTGTGGTAGATGCATTCGTGGCAACAGCCAAACGACCAGCAGGAGCCTACTGTATCTGCACGCGATTCCACACTATCGACCAGATATTGATGCGCATGCTCAAAGAGAGTGACAACCTCTATGCCGAATCAATGTTCTACCAATTGTCGGCATTCATGGGCGAACAACCGGCCACAGCCAAAGGTTCGCGCAACGTCATCAGGCGATTGGTGTCGAAGATTGGGCTCAACCCAGCCGACTATTACTTTGCCGACGGTTCGGGACTATCACTCTATAACTATGTATCGGCCGAACTGGAGACGATGTTGTTGAGCTATGCTTTCCACAACAACAATATCTTTATCCACCTGAACAAGGCACTACCTATAGCCGGGCTCGACGGTACGCTGCGCTCACGCATGAAAGGTACGTACACCAAAGAGAACGTCATAGCCAAGACCGGCACCGTGAAAGGCGTCAGTAGTTTAGCCGGTTACTGCACAGCTTACAATGGGCATCGGCTTTGTTTCGCTATCTTGAATCAAGGAATATTAAGTCATCGCAAGGCTAGAGCGTTCCAAGACCGCATTTGTTCGATACTTTGTAACCCCAATTAAAAAACCTGCCACCTTATGGAAACAATCCGTATCTTCGTAGAGTCACTCATCCAACTAACTGGAATAACGGGCAGTGCCGTACCCATCGTGCGCCACATAGCCCTCGTTATCGTAGCTGTCTTGCTTGCATGGAGCTGCGGTCATTTGGGGCGACACCTCCTTATCCCCCTAATTCATAAGATAACAGCTCATACAGCAGCACAATGGGACGACCAAATATTCAATGATCGAGTACTTCGTTCGGCCTGTCGTATCATCCCGGCATTGGTCATCAGATGGCTGTTGCCCATGGTTTTCTACCAATTCCCCATCGTACGAGACATCTTGGAACGTCTCACCGACATCTATATCACGATTATGTCGGTGCGCATGGTAACGGCTTTACTCACCAGTGTACAACAGTTGAACACAGCACATAGTAGTAGTGCCCGCCAATACTTGCAATCATTCTGTGGCGTACTGAAGATTATTGTCATCTTCATTGCCGTGATTATCGTGGCAGCAATTATCCTCGACAAGAATCCGAGCACTTTGTTTGCCGGTTTGGGAGCCACTTCGGCCATCCTGATGCTGGTGTTTAAAGATACGATAGAGGGACTTGTAGCCGGTATTCGGCTCACAAGCAACGAGATGTTGCATAAAGGTGAATGGATTACAGTGGCTTCGGCAGGTGCCGACGGAACGGTGGACGAAATGACATTGACCACTGTCAAAGTGAGAAACTTCGACAATAGCATCACCACCGTGTCGCCATTGACACTTGTCAATGGGTCGTTTCAGAACTGGAAAACCATGCAAGAAGGAGCCGGGAGACGTGTGAAGCGCAAGCTCTTCTTCGATTTTCGCAGTATCAAGATAGCAGATGAAACGCTGAAAGAGCATCTTCGACAGCACCATTTAGTTACCGAAGAACAGTTGAAAGACGAAAATGTGGTGAACTTGACACTTTTCCGAGCATACATGGAAAAGATGTTAAGCGAATCAAAAGAGGTAAACGCGGACATGACATTGATGGTTAGGCAACTGGAACCAACAGTATCGGGCTTGCCCATAGAGTTTTATTTCTTTATCGCTACGACGGTTTGGACCGATTTCGAGCATGCCCAAGCCGACCTTATGGAACGCATTTATGCCCTCGTACCGGAATTTGGGCTCAAGGTTTATCAGCAATATCCCATGCAATAGTTACACCTATTATATATAGGTTAGGGTTGGATGGGCTTCCATTCGTCCAATCGAGAGACGATACTATCGCCGGTCTTCAGGACAAAGAACGTGGGATGAACAATGTGGTCGTAGTCTGCATTACCGTTAACTCGCAAATGGCGAGCCTTACTGAAAACCAATGTATCACGACGAGAAGGATAACTGACGAGCTGGAGTAGCTCATGAGTAGAACCGAAACCGATATAATAGAGGCCTACACTATCCCTGACAACCACCTTCTTCTTGGCCGTCTTAGCTTGAGCGATGCTCGTATCGGCCGGCTCAAACAGACTGGCCGCTACCGTATCACCCATATTTTCCTCTCGATGCAACTGTCTACAAGAAGTCGTAAGAACCGTGGCTGCCATGAAAAAGCTTAATAGTGCGAAAGTGTATTTTCTCATATCTGTATTTGGTTTCGTATCTACAAAAGTACGAAAAAAGAAAATTACTCTTCAGACATTGTCCATAAAATCTGAAAATAACTAAAAAGAAAGCGAATGGCGACGCTCGTTTGGTAGTTTCTTACTACCTTTACAGACAGAACCAAACAACTATATTATATCATGAAAGAAGAAACTCTTAACCAGATTATTTCTCATTTTGAACTCAAAGGAACGGTCGAAAAGATTGCTCCGTTAGGCAACGGACTCATCAACGACACCTATAAGGTGACGACAGAGGAGGCAGATTGTCCCGATTATGTGTTACAGCATATCAATAATGCCGTGTTCCAAGACGTGGAACTGTTGCAACACAACATAGAAACGGTGACCGGTCATATCCGTGCAAAACTCGAAAAAACAGGTGCAGACGATATTGATCGTAAGGTATTGACATTCGTAAAAGCCGACAACGGCAATACTTATACACAGGATGAAGAGGGTCGTTATTGGCGCGTGATGGTGTTTATACCTCGCGCAAAGACTTTCGAAGCCGTGACACCCGACTATGCTTACTTTGCTGGTAAGGCTTTCGGAGAGTTCGAGAGTATGCTGACCGACCTCCCCGAACAACTCGGTGAGACCATACCCGACTTCCATAACATGGAATTACGTATTCGTCAGTTGCGCGAAGCAGTCGCTGCCAACCCGGCAGGAAGACTGGCAGAGGTACAAGAGATAGTAGACGAGCTTGAAGCTAACGCCGATACCATGTGTCAGGCAGAGCGTCTTTATCGCGAAGGGAAGTTGCCTAAACGCATTTGTCACTGCGATACAAAGGTCAACAACATGATGTTCGACGAAGAAGGACGCGTACTCTGTGTCATCGACCTCGACACTGTAATGCCTAGTTTTGTATTCTCCGACTACGGTGACTTCCTACGTACAAGTGCCAACAAGACCGCCGAGGACGATCCAAACTTGGAAAACGTGGCGTTCGACGAGGAAGTGTTCAAGGCTTTCACACGTGGTTATTTGGAATCGGCCAGCGTATTCTTGACACCGTTGGAAATCGAGTTATTGCCTTATGCTGTGGCTCTCTTCCCCTATATGCAGTGCGTTCGCTTCTTAGCCGACTACATCAACGGCGATACTTATTACAAGATTAAGTATCCGACACATAATCTTGACCGCACTCGAAACCAATTGAAACTCTATCATTGTGTAGTTGAAAAGACTCCGATGATGAAGAATTTCATTGCCGGTTTGACAACTAAATAAGTTGATTCAGCTATCATGAGGGTATCCGCAATGCCCTCTAAATAAACAATCCTGCCTCTAGTCGGTATAGACAGAAGCAGGATTGTTCCTTTTAATGTATGTCGGAAAAATACGAGATTATACGTATGTCTCCAAGAACTTGATAGTTCCGCTCACTTTGACAGTCTTCGTTGTAGCCGGAACGAGGATGCTTTCGCCCTCTGTAAAGCTGAGTTCGTTGCCTTCATCATCTTTAATAGTACCCTCACCTTTGATTCCTATCAGAATAACAAAGCTGTCCAACTCGCTATAATCCAATGTCATGGGCTCGTTCAAGTCGTACACTGCCGTATTGAAATAGGGACAATGAACAAGACTTACCCCTTGATTCTTCATCGGAGTATAGGCTGTACGATAATCAGGCTCTACATGATAGTCGATGCTTTCAGCCGCTTCCTTGGTGTGTAACTGGCGCTCATTGCCATTCTTATCCTTACGTTTGAAGTCGTAGATACGATAGGTTACATCGCTAGTTTGCTGAATTTCGGCTAAGAAACAACCTGTACCGATACTATGGATACGACCAGCTGGCAAGAAGAAGCAATCCCCTTCCTTCACATTATACTCACACAGGGCATCTGTGATGGTATCGTTAGCCACCATTTCTTTGTATTCTTCAGGGGTAATCTCCTTGCTAAGACCACTGCGAAGCTTTGCATCGGGCGCACTATCCATAATGTACCACATCTCGGTTTTGCCACGATTGCCACGTCCTTGGCGCTGTGCTATCTCATCAGTGGGATGCACTTGGATAGACAATTGGTCGCGTGCATCTATGAATTTAATCAAGAGTGGGAACTCATTGCCAAAACGGCGATAGTTATCCTCGCCCACCAACTCGCCTTTCAGCGTCTCAACGACGGCATTCAAGCTTTTTCCTGCAAACTCACCGTCGCTTACAATGGTCTCATTATCCTTGACTCCGGATATCTCCCAACTCTCACCTACGTTGTCGAGATGTTCGTTGAGATGTTTGAATGGGATGATTTTATCACCACCCCATAGTGTTGTTTTCAGTAATGCGTTAAACTTTAATGGTTTCATATGTTTACTCCTTATATATAATAGTTACTTTAAACATTAGTTCCTACGCCAAAATTCGGGTGTAAAAATGACGAGGACAGTGAATATTTCCAATCGACCGATAAGCATCATGAGCGAACACTCCCACTTTGCCAAGTCGGGTAACATGCTCCAAGACATCGTCGGACCAATCTCGGTACCCAATGTTGGTCCCACATTACCGATACTACTCAGGGTTATAGTGATAGCATTGGTATTGTCAATGCCCATCACTATCATCGAAAACGAAATGAAGATGCACAGCAAAAGGTACACGGTGAGAAACGAAAGTAACGTCACTCGCGGTTGTAAAGGTACATTCACACCGTCCACTTTCATCGGTAACACGGCATTGGGATGCAATATTTGGCGGAATTCATTGCGCACAATCTTGAGCAACATCGTTCCTCTGATACACTTCAAACCACCACTTGTCGACCCCGAACAGGCTCCCAAAGACATGCAAACAGCCAATATCACCCACGTAACATGCGGCCATTTGCTTGCATCATCATTGAAAAGACCGGTCGTAGTAATGAAAGACACCACTTGAAAGATACCACTCCGGAACGCATGTTCTACATCATAATGATTGTGTAGCATCAATTCAAACATGATAAAACCTGCAAATGCCAATACAATAAAGAGGTAAAAGCGGAACTCACTGCTCTTAAACAACTGCTTAACCTTAAACTTCATGATGGCAGCATAGAGCAATGTAAAGTTCACTCCAGACAAGAATGTAAAGAGCGTACAACTATATTCCAAACTCGGAGAGTGGAAAAAACCAATACTCTCATTGTGTGTAGCGAAGCCGCCTGTAGCCGTCGTAGTCATCGAATAGTTAATACTGTCGAACCATCCCATACCACAAGCATAATAAGAAGCTATACATCCGGCTGTAATAATCAGGTAAATAACCCATATCCACTTTGCACTGGTGGAGAGACGAGGATGAAGTTTAGACTTGATAGGCCCCGTAGCTTCGGCCGCAAAAACCTTAACCGACCCGCCAACAAGCGACGGTAAGAGGGCTATTGTAAAGAAAACAATGCCCAAACCGCCTATCCACTGAGTCAACGAACGCCAAAAGAGGAGTCCATGTGGCAGTGCTTCTACATCGTCTATGATGGTAGCACCGGTCGTTGTGAACCCCGACATACACTCAAAATAAGCATCAGTAAAGCTTGTAAGGTATCCACTAATCAGAAACGGAGTCGTACCGAAAAAGCTAAAGACTACCCACGACAGTGTCACCACAAGGTAAGCATCTCGCCGAGACAATGAATTGTCTGATTTACGACCAAAGAATTTCAGTATCAAACCAGCTAACGAGGTGATAATAATGCTTACCAAAAAGGCCATGGAGTCGTCTTCATGATAGCCAAAAGCCACTCCCATGCAACACAGCATAAGTGCTACTTCAATGAAAAGTAGCGATCCTAATACCTTATATATAGTCTTCCAATCAATCATTAATTGAATAGATTCTCTATCTTTTTCATGTTTACATTATGGCAGAACACCATCACTGAGTCGCCAGCCTCAATCATTGTATTACCCGAAACAAGGATTCCTACACCTTTTCTAACCAGTCCTCCGATGGTAACACCATTGGGTAAGCCAAGGTCTTTCACAGGTTTGCGAGTCACCTTCGCCCCCTCTTGTGGGATAAACTCGGCCACATCGGCATTCGCAGTCATCAAAAACCGCACATTATGCACATTGGCATCGAGCATCATTTGGTAGATGTGGCTGGCCGCAATGGCCTGTTTATTGATGATAGTACCTATATCCAAGCTCTCAGCCATACGTACATAGTCGATGTTTTCGACCATGGCCACCGTCTTACGTACTCCCATTCGTTTGGCAGTAAGACAAGCTAATATATTAGTTTCAGCATTACCAGTCAACGCAACAAACGCTTGTGTGCTCCTGAGACCTTCATCTTGTAGCAGCGGAATGTCTCTTCCATCGCCATTAATCACCAGTGTACTGTCGTTATCAAGCAGGTTGTTCAATTGTTCACAGCGTGCTTCGTCTATCTCAATAATCTTGGCGTTCATGTATTCGGGCATGGTTTTCACCGCACGTACAGCCGTACGACCGCCTCCCATAATCATTACATCTCGCACATCTACGTAATGTTCCTTGCCCACAACCTTGCGCACATAGGGTATATATTGCTTGGTTGTCATGAAATATGCCATATCGTAGAGCTTCAACACGTCGTTACCGCTAGGAATAATCGTCTCGTCATCGCGTTTAATAGCCACCACATGATATGGATCATCGGGTCCACAAATATCCTTTAAAGGCTGATTGAGCACCTCACATGTCTCACGTAGCTTGATACCGAGCATCACGAGCGCACCTCCATGTACATCCCAACGCTGTCTGACCCACGACATTTTCAACCCATTGTTAATATCTTGCGCTGCCAGCATTTCGGGATAGATAATCGAACTGATACCAAGTCCATTGAAGAAGCCTTGCAATTCAGGGTCTACATATTCGTAGTTATCAACTTTTGCTACTGTTTTCTTCGTGCCTAAAGCCTTGGCCAACGTACAACTCGTCACATTTCGACTCTCGTCATCGGTCACAGCTATAAAGAGGTCAGCACTACTTACACCGGCTTCTTTGAGTGCTTTGATGCTTGTACACGACTCGTTCAAAGTCATCAAATCATAATCCGAGCTGATATTCTCCAGCTTTTCCTGATCCTCATCTATCAAGATAATATCTTGATTGTTACGCGAAAGAAACTTAGCCAAATAAGTTCCAATGGTACAAGCACCGGCAATGATTATCTTCATACGCTTAGTTTATTGTTTCTTCTTGCTGCAACAAACCACTAAGTTCGGCTACGATGCTGCCTATATCAAGTCCGCATAATGCCTTTAATTCATCCACTTCTCCGTGTTCCACAAAGCTATCGGGAACTCCTAGACGCACAATACGAGGCGTATATCCATGGTCTGCCATCCATTCCATCACTGCACTGCCCATTCCTCCGGTTCGTATTCCGTCTTCAACAGTCACAATCGGGCACTTCAGTTCGGCCACTTCTTGCAATAAATCCTCGTCTAGAGGTTTCAAGAAACGCATATCGTAGTGGGCAATACTGGCATTAGGATACGCTGCCATCACTCGATTGATAGCCTCCACAGCATCATTTCCCATCGGACCGATGGTCAATACGGCTACTTGATGACCATTGCGTAGTTTACGGCCTTTACCCACCGGCATCTCCTCCAATTCGCATTTCCAGTCTTTCAACACACCTTTCCCTCTAGGATAACGTATCACAAACAGTCCCTTATCGGGCAACTGAGCCGTAAACATGAGCTTACGTAATTCATGTTCATTCATCGGTGAGGCAATGGTCAAATTCGGTATGGGGCGCAAAGCTGCCATATCAAATACACCATGATGCGTCGGTCCGTCTTCTCCCACGAGTCCGGCGCGGTCTAAACATAGCACCACCGGCAGATTCAAGATTGCCAAATCGTGGATGATGTTATCATAAGCACGCTGCGCAAACGAACTATAAATGTTGCAGAACGGTATCAATCCGTCTTTCGCCATACCTCCTGAGAACGTCACGGCATGCCCTTCGGCTATACCTACGTCAAACATTCGGTCGGGCATCTCTTTTGAAAGGATATTCATAGAACATCCCGAAGGCATAGCAGGAGTTACTCCATATACCTTATTATTCTTGCGAGCAAGCTCCAACAGCGTCTCACCGAAGACATCCTGATATTTCATTGGCTCGTCGGCACAGTCGCTAATAAGGCGTTCGCCCGTCTCCGGATCGAACTTACCGGGGGCATGCCACACCGTAGCCGACTTCTCCGCTGGCTCATATCCTTTGCCTTTGACCGTATGCAAGTGCAATAGTTTCGGGCCTCGCATGTCTTTCAACTGTCTCAATAGTCGCACTACTTCTTGAATATCATTCCCATCGAACGGGCCGAAATAACGAATATTGAGTCCTTCAAATATATTCTGCTGATGACTAAGGACACTCTTCAGCGCATTATTCAAACGAATAATACCCTTTCGGCGTTCCTCGTTCAGATACCCTTTGCGGTTCAACCACTGGCTAGCCTTAAAGCGTAACTTGTTATAAGTTGCATTGGTATCGAGGTTCAAAAGATACTTCTCCATACCACCCACGGCACGATCAATCGACATGTCGTTATCATTAAGGATGATCAAGAGATCGTTAGGTGTAGATGAGACGTTGTTCAAGCCTTCGAAAGCCAGTCCACCACTCATAGCACCATCGCCTATCACGGCCACCACATGGCGATTATCTATCCCCATTTTCTTCGCAGCCACAGCCATACCTAATGCTGCAGAGATGCTATTACTGGCGTGTCCACACGTGAAAGTATCATACTCGCTCTCCAGTGGCGACGGGAACGGACGAACACCATGCAACTTTCGATTGGTACAAAACACATCTCTACGTCCCGTCAGTATCTTATGTCCATAGGCTTGATGGCCTACGTCCCACACAATACGGTCTTCCGGCGTATTAAAAACATAGTGTAAAGCCACCGTCAACTCTACCACACCGAGACTCGATGCGAAGTGGCCGGGGTTTACACTCACCTCTTCGATTATGTCTTCACGAAGTTCTTTGCACACCTCCGATAGTTGGTCTACGGTCAACTTGCGTAAATCTTGCGGATATTTAATGTTGCCTAACAGGCCGAATTTGCTTTTATCCATCAATACTTATAGTATGATTAACTATGCAAAGATACTAAAAACTTTCGTAAGCTCAACGCCTTATTTCTACCATTTTAGCTGTTTTGCTCCTTATTTTCATTTTTAATATTTAACTTTGTAGTATTAATCATTATCTATTATGAACAAAAGAACTGTACTCATGAGTATGTGTATAGCAGCATCTCTAGCCGTTGGGGCACAAACCAAAGATGGAGGTATCTCATCACAGATGCTGCAACAAATTCAAAAATCGCAGCCGGCGGCTGCAATCAACAAAGCTATCTTCAATGCGATAGCCTCTAATAACATCGAAGACATCGCCAAGAACCATGCCAATTTAGGCGAGTTTGATACGCATTTTAGCGTTGAGACGCCTAAACAGAGCATTCACAATCAAAAGAGTTCGGGCCGTTGTTGGATGTTTTCCGGACTAAACACGTTGCGTAGCATGTTCGCTTTGCGCGATGAGCAAAAGCGTATCGTGGAATTTTCACACGACTATCTCTTCTTCTGGGACCAATTAGAGAAATCCAATCTCATGTTGCAAGGGGTCATAGACTGCGCCAACAAGCCCATCGACGACCCACGCGTACAATTCTTCTTCAAGCAACCCATCGGCGATGGTGGTACATTCTGCGGTGTGGCCGACTTAGTAGAGAAGTACGGACTCGTACCGATGAGCGCACAACCCGAAACATTCTCCAGCGAAAATACACGTAGTATGGGCAAGCTACTGTCCAGCAAACTGCGCGAATTCGGCCTTGAACTACGCACCATGGTGTCTCAGAAGAAGTCGGCATCGGCCATCAAGGCTCGCAAGACCGAGATGCTTGGTACCGTATATCATATCCTGACACTCACCTTGGGCGAACCCGTGAAGGAGTTCACATACACATTCCGCGACAAGGATGGAAAGGCCGTAGGCGAAAACAAGACCTATACACCGCTTTCATTCTACAAAGAAACGATAGGCAGCCCCATCAACGGAACGTTCATCATGGCCATGAACGACCCGCGACGTCCCTATTATAAGACTTACGAAGTGGAACTAGACCGCCACACTTACGACGGACATAACTGGAAATATATCAATCTTCCGGTAGAAGATATAGCCAAAATGGCTATCGCCTCACTCAAAGATGGCCGCAAGATGTACTCTTCTTACGATGTAGGAAAGCAACTCGACCGTAAGCGCGGATTCCTCGATACCGAGAATTTTGACTATGCTAGCTTGCTTGGTACGACGTTTGGAATGAACAAGGCCGACCGTATAAGCACCTTCGATAGCGGTAGTACCCATGCCATGACGCTCACAGCCGTAGACCTCGATGCACAGGGTAACCCATTGAAATGGAAGGTTGAAAACAGTTGGGGAACCGATAGTGGTCAACAAGGGTATTACATCATGACCAACCGGTGGTTTAATGAGTACATGTTTCGCCTTGTCGTCGACAAGAAATATGTCCCTGAAAACATCTTGAAATTGGAACAGCAAAAACCAATCATGGTTGTTCCTGAAGACCCATTGTTTGCCGACGACAACGACTAAACAGCCCTATTTTGACGACATAGCATAGAGTTGCCCTCGCAAGACGAATACTTTTAAACGAACATCTCGGCTATCTGGCAACTCTATATATTCTCCCTCTCCTTGGAAGAGAACCGGAATGAGATTACTGCTAAGCCTTCGCAGTATTGCTGCGAGGGCTTTTCTGTATTCCTGAACAGGCGATACAGTAATGTTGCAAGGCTGTAGCAGTATTTTAGTGGGCAAGTAAACAAGTAGACAAGTAAACGAGTTGACATGTAAAAAGAGGATAATCTTAATAGTTTCATCATCAAAAACACCACACAAACAGCCCTACTCTACCTCGTCAACGAGAACTTGATGCTCACTCCAAAATCTTGTGTGGTCGTGGGATAACTATTGGCCGAGAGCAAAGGAGTATTGCTTTGGCGATCGTAATAGAATGTCATGGACAACATTCTAGATAGGGTGTAATCGGCAGCAAGGGAGAGTTTGAACGCATTGTTGCCACTGCTGGCCATAGAAGTCATGTTGGCAATGTCGCGACTAATGGATGCTTGCCGACGAAAACTGACGTCAAGACGAACATTCAAGTCGTGGTTGACACCGCTCTTCGAGCGACCTACACTACTATTCCCATTTGTTTGAGTTGCATTTTGCTTGTTGGTATTCGACAGATTACCTTTAGCTTTGGCCTTTATTTTACGATAGTTACGTCCTCCAAACAGGTCGATATTATTCAATTTATAAGCCAATCCCAGTACCCAATCACGACTGATGGCCTCATTGAGTTGTACGCTTGGCATACTCAACGATAGCACTCGCGTGGTACGATACTCCAGTTTAGCCGTGAGGTCGTTGTTGAAAGTCATATCAATACCCAGCAACGGCGAGAAGCTCTCGTTGATACTGACCGTCGAAACATTGTACATGCTACTTGGAACAGGATTTCCGGTCTGTGTATTGGTAATAAAACCAAGCCCGTTCATGTATTCCATAAAAGTGCTAAAACTACTATAGGCACCCACGGCATAGATGCTCCGATAGGCATGGTTAAGGTTAACGCTCTTGAAAATATCACGGAACCAAGGCAGTTTACTAAGCCCCGTGTAGCGCATAGTCCAATTAGGAAGCAGTCGGGTGATAGATGGGAAGATGCTGAGCGAGTTTCCTCCCATGCTCGTATAAGTGGAGAGGAAAGCAGGAATCATCACATCGGCACTATATTTGTCCACCGCTCCATTAGCAGCATCAAATGTCCCACCCGCCAGTCTACTACCACTGGGATACACAGCATGGGCATATTGGGCTTCCACACGGTCACGAAAACCATCGAGCGAACGGCAGAATTTCTCAAAACTCTTGCTATAAAAGCCATTGTTGGCATTACCCATACTCTCAAAAGCCGTGCCGATGGAGATAGTAGACATCGTGAACGTACCACTCTGCGTAGTGGGTCGCCCTTCATACATATATTGTATGCTACGCGCGGTGGTCTGATTACGACTGGCCGTAAGCTCAATATTCATATTGCGGAAAGGCATCAGCGACATATGTATCCGCAAATCCTCGGTCTGATTGGTGGCTGCCGGTGTGGCTATAGAGTCGTTGATGAGCAGCCAGTCGCGGTCGAGTGCTTTGTCAATAAACGAGTCATCGGTGAATCCGAAAGCAAATCCGAGTCCCGGAGCCAGTGCATTGGTGCCACGACTTTGTCCGAAAGCATCACCCACATTAGGCATGAAACCGGGCAGAGACATGGAGTATTGGTTGCGATAGTTAACCATTACGTTTCGTACCATCATCATGACACGCGCCACACTCTGCGCTGTTCGATACCATTTCTGATTCTCCAATGGAGCTTTTGGTGTCACGGTTATCTTGAGTTTTAATGCCGAATCCACCTTATTCATAATACGGATACGGTTGTCGTCGAGCCGTTTGAAATGCAATTTATACTGTTTACCATCGGCAGTGCGGGCATTGACTACGAGCCGTTTAGACTTTTTGCTATGTGTAATATCCAATATGGTATCGGGCAAAAGGGTGATTTCTTGCTCAAAACTTTTCTTGTTGAGTGGTAAAGCCTGCCTCTGCTTGTCCACTTCCTTGTTTGTATTCTGATGCTTAATGACCTTTGGACGCCGGCGAGAAGATGTATTGGCCATCGCTTCACGGTTGAAACGTTCGTTCGTCGCTTTCAAAAATGGGATATGATTGTATAACTTCTCCATGTTGAACGTGGTGTTGATACTCAACTCCCGATTGTTGACAACGGTATTACCCAGCGATGCTCCATTCTCAAGATTGGTACCACGAACCCAGTTATAGGTAGCATTATAGGTGCTATTACCTGTAATCCAATCGAGAACCGGAATGAGATAGAGCGGCAACTGATACGATAGGCTGAACGATTGGTTGTAATTAAGTGGCGAACCTAAGTGCTTGATACTGGTCCATACAGAATCTTTCCACGCACTATATTGGTCGGGATAAAGGTCTTTATTGATTGGAGCGTAAGGCTGTTCAATCTCTGCATGGGTGGCACTTTGGAAATTCATGTGCAGATTTCGCGTAAAATCCCACCTAAGAGTGAACTCGCGATTCCACAAGAAAGCCGAACTAAAAGTCACAGGAAGCTTTGCCCCCCCCACAGCATCCATATCTCGCTCTTGCAATTCATAGTAATTGCGAGTTAATTCGGTATTGAATGCTACATTCTGTGGCAGCCAATTAAGCCCGAAACGTTTGAGAATGTCAAGCCATTTTGATTTATTCTTCCACTTACTAAAAGGTTCCCACGCCCGATAAACAGGTATCCAATTGTAATTAAAAGCCCCTCGCCAATTGTCTTCATTCTCATATACAGTAGTCTCACCGGCCGAATGGCTGTGCGAATGACTATAAGAGAAAGAGAAATTGGCCGGATCGTAAGGCATAGGGTGGCGTTTAGTCTGGATTCCTATACGTACATTGGACAACGAGAAGTTGGTGTTGAGTCGTTTAGTCACGGCAATACGTTCTATCGAGTCGCGCTCTTGCTTATTGGCAACCGATGATAATGCGTCGTCCAACTTCATGTCCGTATCAAGTGGATTGTATCTAGGGCTGGATATTTCTTTCGATACCGAATAATAAAGTGGTGCAGAAACTTTGGCTTTCTCTGGGAAAAACTTACCTAGTTCCAAAGTTGTCGTGACGGAATAGGTTTTATACGTCTCTTGCGAGCGGGCTTGAACACCATCTTCCAAACCACCGAAGCCATCGCTAATATACTTGCCTTGCATATTAACCGTTCCCAAATCAGACAGTTGCATATTGAGGACTCCATTGGCAGCCCAACCACCTGAGTTGTTATAACCTTTGAGCCGAAGTTCGTTAACCCATACCTCTCCACTCTTGGGATTGTCTGATTTGTTACGCACACCAATCATCATAACCTTCACATTGCCCAATGTCGGATTACCCATGATGGTAACTTTATTCGACGGATTGGCCTCATCGTAGTCGCTAAAGGCCGATGTATAGGAGGCAGCACCAAGCCCACGCGACTTATTGCGCATCTTTTTCAACTTGGTAAAGAGACTTAACGGGATGTTAAGCATATTCTCTTCAGGCCACACCATGGTACGACTTGCTGTGGAATTATTGTCGTATCTCCCCGGAGCAGTAAGTTTTAAGGGTATCTCATATTCGTAGTAATTATTACGATAGTCTGAGCCTAAGCGCACAAACAAAGCCAACTGATTGTCGACGAGAGCCGTGGTGTTTTGCTCGAAAGCGTTGGCATGGGCAAACAACTGCATCGTCTTATATTGTCGCAAGTCTACCGATGTGTTCTTATACACAGCCTTCGACTGACCGGTAGACAATTTGTCTAACGTCATTGCCAATGCCTGCTCGTTATCCTCTACCAACTGTGGCTGCGTAGGGTCTTGTCCGCGCTGTATACGAGGAGGCAAAACGTAGTTCACCGGAGTCTTATCATTGTTCTCTTCGATGCTCACTGCGCCAACCGACATGGTTCCCGTACCCGACGAATTTCCCAATGATTGTGTATAGACACGCCACTCCCCACGCACCAAGTCGAGCGTTCCAAAGCGTAATACTATCGGATGTTTGAAGCCGGTGAGGAACATTCGCATGAATCGAATGCTGGAAAAGTCGGATATACTACCCACTCTACGCTCGTATTCGTCGACAGGTATACGAAATTGATACCATGTTACGCGTTCCGAACTGCCGTTTCTGAGTTTCGGCTCTACCTCACGTTTGTCTACGATATAGTTGTGGCCGACTACCAAATCCGCCGGACGCATTGACACACGATACTGGAAATACTTCTCATACTCGTTGAGAGTATAGTCTTGATTGATGTCTTCTACATCGGGAGTGGTCTTGTATGATGTATTATAACTCTCTCTTTGATTCTCCGAATCGGGCGAGTTCCCCTGCGGATTGTTGATGTATTTATAGCGTCGTAAGATGCTTGCCTGCATCTCATCGTAGTCTGTTCCACGAAAATAATGATAATCGTCGTTGGCAGGGTCGTTCCAAATAGAATCCCACACGGCAGGATTCACGTGTCCCTGAAGGGCAGTCAAGAAACTTTGATAAGTAGGAAATTGCTGTTCTTCGGTATCGTTAAGGCCATTATAGCCCACATCTTGCAAGGCACGAGCACCCTTTGATGTGGCAAAAGCATAGGTTATATTCGAGGATGTGGGTATTTTTCCCCACTGTGTAGTGGTATAGTTGGCCGATCCATCGACCGGCATTCCGCTCTCATAAAACTTCCGGCCGTCGTGCAGAATGTCTTCGCTCACCTCTCCAAGATTGATGTAGAAGTCACCACCATAGTCAGATGCATCGGCTTGCTTGTTGGTATAGATAAACGGATCCATCAACCAAAACTCAATATATTCGATATTTGCGGCATCAAAATCATTAGTATCAAGCTTTCGCATCATTCCTCCCCAGTGTTGAGCAGGGTTAGGTAGCTTACCATTCACATCTAGGCCGGGATTGAAATTATAAGGTCCGCGCTCATTAGGATAGTATGCTAGATTGAGGATATTGAGTATTGAGGTGGTTCCGGTGTAGCTGGTTACGTTGCGATTAGGGAAAAGTTCGGTCGTAGGAACTTCTCGAACATATTGATTACTCAATTGATCGAGGTCGCTCCTGATATGTCCCGGCGTATACGAACTGCTTCTTCGAGTGAACAAAGGATCTATATTATACCATGCCAACAAACTGCGATTGAATCCACTGGTCAACCCAGTCTTGTCGCTATGTTCGGGAAATAAGCTCGGAACACTGGATATAATCCACGATGTAGGAGTCGATACATCAATGGTACTCTTGGTATTTTCGAAGTCATCTAAATAAGAAGCATGGTCTTGTGTGCCCCCGGCTTGCCCAGCAATCAGCTGTGCAAACTCGGCCGTTAAGGATATATTGGAAGGTTGAGTGAGGTGCAACAGCGGTATCTTATTGAGCATATTGGTGAGCCATTGACTCTCTTTCTTCCAGTTCAAGTTGACACCCCACAAGGTATTATTGAGCGGTTCAGCTCCCATATTCACCTTCGTGGTGAGCGCTTGTTCGGATAAATGCTGTATTGTTCCGCTCAATTGAAAGTTCTTAGAGAAGTCATATTCCCAATTCATACCGAACATTGTCTTCCGCATCTGTGCGTAGTCGGTGTTACTTTCAAGTGAGACTTTGATATTCGTACCGGCATCCAAGATGCTTTGATTGAGGATGGTTACCTCACCAGCACTATAATCCACGCTGTAATCGGAGCCTTCTTTAAGTACCATTCCACCCGCTGTAACCACCACCGAACCTTGTGGAACGTTGAATGCTCCAAGTGATATGACATTGGCAGAAGTTCCTTTGAACTGTCCAACCAATTGGTACTTATCTTTCTCCGCAGTCTGTTTGGCTACGGTTTTGGTAGAATTATACAGTTCCGTAAAAGCATATTTAGCCGCTTCAGTAGCTGGTACACCCTTGCCAACAAGATAATCATACAGGTAAGAACCGAAGGGTTCGGTCACCGGGAAAAACACTCTACCACCGCTTACCGTATATCCATCCACGTAATCGAAGTATCCGTTGCTGTTGGGTTTGTTGTTGTTATCAAGCCTATCTGCCCCCAACAACTTGATAATAGGAGTGCCTTTAACCTGACTTTCCGGTATATAATTCAGGTAAACACCGGTGGTATCGCTTTGGTATTTGACGTCTAAACGGAACTTAGCCTTCTCTACATTCGAAGCCAAATAGTACACATTCTTCATCATCAAATCCCAGTTGCCTTGCTTGGGATGGTTACTTGTATTCTTCAAAGACTTCACAAACAGAGCTTTCCCGGTATCTGTTTGATCACCGGCGAACTCACCTACCTGATAAGTTACACCTCCATAAGTGTACTCAAAAGCCACGGCCACCACTTGATCGGTCTGTACCGAACTTCTCAATGAGACGTAACCGAGTGCCGTATTCAGCGTGTATTCACTTGAAGAGAGCAATCGGGCACTCTCCAACTTCTCATAGTCGGTACCTCCAATAAGTCCTGCACCATCAAGCACCGTTGATGTTTGGTTTATATCGCGGGCACTACTGTAGGCACCAACCATTTCTCCATACTCACTATTAGCCCCATTCGCCGGTACAATGCCACTTGCTGTCCACCTCGAATTGGATATTTTCGTACATTCACCAAGATCGGTCAATGCCACGATATTACGCGTATTGGTTGTCGTTCCGGTCTTGTTCGTTACCCAAATCTCCACGCGATTTACCTGTACACCGGTCATCATATTGGGCAATGTTCGCATACCGGCATTGTAATGGTCCCGGAAATACTGAGAAAGGAAAAAATGACGATTCTCTTCATAGTCCGCTGCTCCTATCTCAAAGGGCTTCAATTGCACCCCTCCCTTACTCGAAACGCTGGTACTTGCTGTCTTCTTTTGCGATGCCACCAACTGCAATTTCAGTTTCCCAAATTGCATATCTGTGCGCAAACCAAATAGCGAACTGGCTCCACGTATCAACGAAGAGTTAGATGGAAACGACACATTACCACCCTCAACGAGTTTGATTATCTCGTCTTCTTTGCCGTCGTACTTCAGCTTCATGTTCTGTGCATCGAAGTCAAACGTGGCATCTGTATTATAGTTCAAGTCGAAATTGACCTTGTCGCCCACCTTTCCATTGACGTTCAAGTTCACCTTTTCATCGAAATCCATGGTCGTTGTCTTCCGGTTTCGGATAGGAAGTGAGGGGTTATCCACATTCTTCAGCGTCCCACCAAACTTAAGTTCAGCCGTTCCCTGTGTACGAATGCGTACGCCCCCCGGCCCGAATATCTTCTCAGCCGGTCCTAAATCGAAGTGCATATCAGAGAAGTCAAACTTCTCTTTTCCTCTCGCTTGATAGATAGCATCGTTCTTAACACGATAATATTTATAGCGCATTTGCTTCTCACTCCATGCCCGATATTCCTCCGGAGTCATCATAATAGGAGCAGAGATATATGTTCCGCCCATCTTTTTACCTATTATATATAAGTTCAAAGAGTCATTGTACTCCACAGTTTGCCGCACATTATCGGGTGTTTTCAGGTCGAGTGCACTGCTATCAAGGTCGGAAATGGTAATGGGCATAGTACGCTGAATGCGCCAACGCGGATGAAGTAAGCTGTCCGGAACGGTATCTTCGTCCAATATCGGCTGCCCTATCACGTCTATCTTTTGCGCTTTTGGCGATTGCTTCTTGCTGCGTTTAGAATCATCTTGCATCATAGGCAACGACATAGCATAGCTGACCGCCGTAGCAGTCAGCATCCCTATGAACATCGTTTGCAGACGATTCGTTATTCTCACACGCTACTTATTTAATCCTTCGCAATGCTTCTTTCACCACAGCTTCGACGCTGAGCGATGGTTCTTCGGTCAATATGGCTACGACAATCTTGGCTGTTGGTGCAGGCGAAAAGCCCAACATGGTAAGGGCACCCAGTGCTTCGTCTTTCACAGGAGAGTTGACCAGCGTCTCCTTAGCACTGGCTGAAACGTGGAATTCATTTGCTATTCCACTGGCAACAATCTTATCTTTCAAGTCGACGATGACACGTTGAGCCGTTTTCAACCCAATTCCTTTGACGTTCTTAATCATCTTATCATCGCCATTGGCAATGGCATTACACAACTCGGATGGTGACATTGATGACAACATCATGCGAGCTGTATTGGCTCCCACGCCCGAAACGGTAATCAACATACGGTAAAGTTCGCGCTCCTGCTTCGTTGCAAAGCCGAAGAAAGTGTAGCTATCATCTCGTCCGCCTGTCACCAACGACTCGTGGATATATAGTTTTACCTCTTTCTTCCCTTGTATTGCACTGTATGTAGTGAGCGAAATATTCATTGCATATCCTACTCCTCCGGCTTCCACAACAGCCTGTACGGGGGTTAAATCGGTCAATTCACCCTTAATATATTCTATCATTACTTTCCTAAATTATATGGTTTTAACATACCATATAAACGGTTTCAAACGGCTGTTTATTGTTTATAAACTCCACCTTTTTATATAGACACGTATCTCTATCGTCTGAATTACATATTCCAACCACGACACCACTCTCCTTAAATTCGCTCTACCCCCTCTTGACCTAAATTCATTTTTTCATTATTTAATGCAAAAAATATAGTCAAAAAAGTTTGATTTGGTTGGAAAAGTGTATTTTTGCAACGTACAACAATAAAAGTTTGAACAAATAGTAAATATCAGGATTATGAAGAAAATTAGAGCAGCCGTTGTCGGTTTTGGCAACATTGGTCATTACACAGTGCAGGCTTTAGAAGCTGCACCCGACTTTGAAATCGCAGGAATCGTGCGTCGTAACGGAGCACAAGACAAACCACTAGAACTTACCAACTACGAAGTAGTAGACGATATAACCAAACTCAAAGATGTAGATGTAGCTATCTTGGCCACTCCTACACGCTCTTGTCCGGAATATGCTGCCCGCATTGTAGCTCTTGGCATCAATACAGTAGACAGCTTCGACATCCATACCTCCATCTTGGAATACCGCAAACAGCAAACCGAGAATTGTGTCAAGGCAGGCAAAGTGAGTGTCATCGCAGCCGGATGGGATCCGGGATCCGATTCTATCGTACGTGTCCTCATGCAGAGCCTTGCTCCCAAGGGACTCACCTATACCAACTTTGGCCCCGGTATGTCAATGGGACACTCTGTTTGTGCACGCGGTAAGAAGGGTGTAAAAAATGCACTTTCTGTCACCATTCCATTGGGCGAAGGCATTCATCGCCGCATGGTCTACATCGAACTGGAAGAGGATGCAAAGTTAGAAGATGTAACTGCTGAAATCAAAGCAGACCCCTACTTCGCTCATGATGAGACCCACGTGTTCGCAGTAGCATCGGTAGACGATGTTCGCGACATGGGTCATGGTGTTAATCTCGTTCGTAAGGGCGTAAGCGGACAGACTCCCAACCAGCGTCTTGAGTTCAATATGAGCATCAACAACCCTGCTCTTACGGCACAGGTATTGGTCAATGTGGCTCGTGCATCGTTCCGCTTGCAACCCGGATGCTACACCATGCCCGAAATCCCCGTCATCGATATGCTTCCGGGCACACGTGAGGAGATTGTCGCAACATTGGTATAAGAGATTCAAGTCATATCACATGGTGACTTCCACCATGTGATTTCCTTCCATAAGTGGTACTACAGTGCCACTTATTTTTTTACCGTCAACCGTGATTTGGCGCACACCTTTAGCACGTCCATCAGGGTTTTTCACCGTTATCTGATACATACCATTGCGGAATTTACGACTTACCGTATACTCTCTAGCTGTAGATGGCAAACATGGGTCAATGAGCAGACCATCGTAATCGGGCTTGATACCAAGAATAAACTCCGATACCGTATACCACATCCAAGCCGCCGTACCCGTGAGCCAAGAGTTTTTTCCCTCACCGGGACGCGCTGCATCCTTACCCGCAACCATCTGACAATTCACGTAGGGCTCTACTTTGTGCAACAGGCTGTAACGCTCTTCCACATAAGAAGGCAGTATCTTGGTATAGTGGTTCCACGCATCGTCACCGCGACCGGCTACCGTTTCGCCTATAACCACCCACGGATTATTGTGACAGAAGATGCCTGCATTCTCCTTATAACCCTCCGGATAAGAACTTATCTCGCCATATTCCACATGATAAGTAGTAAAGGCCGGATTGTTCAACACGATACCAAACTCGGTATCCATACGTTCTTTCACACTGTCCAGTGCCTTGTCCACGAGTCCGTCTTCCTGTCCGATACCCGCCATCGTGCACCATCCTTGCGACTCAATGAATATCTTGCCTTCCTCATTTTCATCACTACCTATCTTATTTCCATAGAAGTCGTAAGCTCGTAAGAACCATTCGCCATCCCAACCATGATGCTTTACAGCCTCCACCATATCGGCCACATGCTTCAAAGCACGCTCGGCCTCATCGTCCTTACCGATACGTCGGCACAGTTCAGCATAGTCTCGACCGGTCACAACGAACAGTCCGGCTATCATCAGCGACTCTGCCTTCGAGCCTTCTGTCTTGTTCTCGGTGGTTTGGAAACTCTCGTTGGGATCCCAACTGAAGCAGTTCAGATTCAGACAGTCGTTCCAGTCGGCACGCCCGATAAGCGGTAATCCGTGCGGACCGAGATTTTCTACCACGTGGTTGAAACTCACACGCAGGTGTTCCAGTAGCGTAACCTCCGTACCCACTTGGTTATCAAATGGCACCATCTCATCAAGAATAGAAAAGTCGCCCGTTTCTTTGATATAAGCCACCGTACCGAATATCAGCCAACAGGGGTCATCGTTGAATCCTCCACCAATATCATTATTGCCGCGTTTAGACAGCGGTTGGTATTGATGATAGCATCCACCATCGGCAAACTGCGTGGAAGCGATGTCGATAATACGCTCACGGGCACGCTCAGGTATCAGATGTACGAAACCTATCAAGTCTTGGTTGGAATCGCGAAATCCCATACCACGCCCGATACCACTCTCAAAGAAGCTCGCCGAACGCGACATGTTAAATGTCACCATACACTGGTATTGATTCCAAATGTTGACCATACGGTCGAGTTTATCGTTTCCGGTATGCGATACAAACACCGATAACAGACGCTCCCAATAGTTCTTGAGTTCTGTAAAAGCGGCATCCACCTTGTCCACAGTGTCGAAGCGGGCTATCAAGTCGTGTGCTTTCTGCTTATTGATTACTTGTGGAGCCAAGAACTTATCAGCTTGTTCGTTCTCCACATACCCCAAAAGGAAGACAAAGTCGCGACTCTCTCCGGGCTGCAACTCCACCTCTATATAATGCGAAGCTATCGGACTCCATCCATGAGCGAAGCTGTTGCGTGCCTTTCCCTCAGTCACGGCTTCAGGCTCGTCAAACCCATTATAGAGCCCTACAAACGTCTCCCGGTCGGTATCATACCCATCTATAGGCGCATTCACATGGTAGAAAGCATAGTGGTTGCGACGCTCGCGGTACTCCGTCTTATGATAAAGTGTGCTTCCTTCCACCTCTACTTCGCCTGTAGAGAAGTTACGCTGGAAGTTTTCCATGTCGGTAGCAGCATTCCACAAACACCACTCTGCCAGCGAGAAGAGCTTCAGTCGACGCGTCTCTGTAGAATGGTTGGTCAGCGAAAGTTTCTGCACCTCACCCCAAGTATGCAGCGGAACAAAGAAAAGCACGCTGGCCTCAATATCGTTTTTACGCCCCATAATACGCGTATAGCTCATACCGTGGCGGCATTCATAGAAGTCGAGAGATGTCTTACAAGGCTTCCATCCGGGATTCCACACCGTATCTCCATCTTTCAAATAGAAATAGCGACCGCCCGCATCCATCGGTACACCATTGTAACGATAACGCGTTAAGCGACGGAACTTAGCATCTTTGTAGAAGCTGTAGCCCCCGGCTGTATTGGAAATAAGCGAAAAGAAATCTTCATTGCCAAGATAGTTGATCCACGGCCACGGTGTCTTTGGGTCGGTAATGACATACTCTCGGTTGGCATCATCAAAGTGCCCATACTTCTTATTCTCCATGTCTGAAATGTTTGATTTGTAATAATGTAGATTTGTTTGCTGTCGGTAAGAGTTTCAGGCCGATTCACTCATCTGCCATTATCATTGTCTACTCTTTCGATTCTTATATGTGCAAAGATACGGAATAAATAGAATACTAAACCTATCGGGCAATAAAAATATGTTCAGAAAAAAGTATAAAAAAAGAGAGAACACTTTCTCACGAAACCATTCCCCCTACAAAACAGTAATTAACTCAAAATTTATAATCTATCTGGACATAACTATAATTCTATTCCATTGTAAAAAAGAGTGGACTCAACCAACTCTTAAAGTTTTACACAGGCAAAGTTACGAAATCAATTTCAAACTTCATAATTTTCTCCAATGAATTTTCTATTTTTTGCAAAGATTTGTGTTTTATTCCTGTTTTATGCAACAAAAGATACTAATTTACAACTTTAGAAGCTACAACAATTACTATCCGAATATCTAATTCCGATTTTATAGACAAATTATAAGTAAAGAAAATATCTAAAATAACCTAAAAATACCAACATTAGGGTATTGATCATGTACTTAAAAATCATTAATTTTGCAGTGTTCATATATTTAAGTAGAAAATCAAGTGTTTTTCCGACAGGGCACTGCAAAGCCCTTGCAACGATGCTGCTAAGTCCGGTCAGCAACGCTGCCTAGACTAGACAGCAAACTTGCGAAACCATTGCAGCAAACAGAGACTATACTGCTTCCACCACCATATATATAATAAGGTATTAAAAAATAGGCATCATTAGATTATGAAACCAAAAAGAATAAATTTCATTTGGGTCACGCTCGTAGTGGCGTTGACCGTATTTTCTCCGGCTATAGCCCAGACTTCGGACGGTTCTTTCACCATTAAAGGTACTGTCACCGATGACAATGGTAAGCCCATCGACGTAGCCTACATCTCGTTCAACAATGCCATTACGGCCATGAGCAACGAGAAAGGAGAGTTCCAACTGCGCAATGTCAAGGCAGGTGAGTTCGAATATACGGCTTCTTGCATCGGGTTTGAGACTGCTAAAGGTCGCTTCAAGGTATCCACGGGCAGCGAACGACTGGTCATTAAGCTCCACGAACAAGCGTTGACATTGAAAGAAGTCACCGTAACGGCACGCCAATCGGCCATTGGTTCAAAGTCGGAAATCGGGCAAGACGCCATCCGTCACATCCAACCCAAGAGCGTTTCAGATATCTTACAACTCTTACCGGGCAACATAACAACCAATCCTACCCTCAACAGTTTGGCACAAGCCAATCTTAGAGAGATTGGTAGTGACCACAACAATGCGCTGGGTACAAGCGTCATTCTCGATGGCTCCCCCCTCAGCAACGACGGTAACCTGCAGGCATTGTCGCCCACAAGAAACGGAAATAGTTCGTCGTCGAACGCCGACGACATGCGCAATCAGACCACAGCCGGCAAAGGTAGCGACCTAAGAACCATCGGTGTAGACAATATCGCATCGGTAGAAGTGATTCGAGGCATCCCCTCTGTGGAATATGGCAACTTGACTTCGGGTGTCGTTATTGTCAAGACCAAAGCCGGACACACTCCGCTCGAAGTAAAAATCAAAGCCGATCCCTATTCTAAGTTGGCTTACGTGGGCAAGGGATTCAACTTCAGTCATGGTGGCGCATTGAACCTTGGACTCGATTGGTCACAATCTTATTCCGACACACGTCGCCACTATATGGGCTACGACCGACTCACCCTATCGCTGGGATATTCGAATGTATTCAACGCAAAAGGAGCCCATCCGATCACATTCAATCTCCGCAGCTCGCTTTACTCGAACGTGAACAATCGCAAGACCGACCCACAGATGTCGGAATTGGAGCTGAACTACAAGAACAAGAACACCGGTGGACGCCTCTCGATAAACGGAAACATACGCATGAACAATTGGCTTACGGCCATCAACTACGACTTCTCGGCTCAGATTTCACGCACTGTGGATACGCATCACAACTGGATTGCAACCCCAGACGGCGTCGTTACCGACAACATGAAGACCGGAATAGCTCAGGCTCAATTCCTCACCAAGGCTTATTTCAGCGATTATAAGATAGAAGGGGTGCCCATTAACATCTTCGCTCAAGTCAAGGCCAACAAGTATATCCAGCTGAACGATCTAGACTACACCAATATCAAAGCTGGTGTAGACTATCGTTTCGACGACAATGCAGGCAAAGGTTTAACGTTCAACATGAACAATCCGCCGAAATCGAGTAGCTCTCAAACCTTGCGTCCACGCTCATTTAGCTCTATCCCGGCACTCAACAATCTCTCCGCTTTCATCGAAGACAACACACGAGTAAGCATCGGTAAGACATGGTTAAACCTCGTTGCGGGTGTCCGTGTGAGCAATATGTTCTTGAACAAAAGCAAGAGTGGACGTAGCAATATATTCGTTGCCGAGCCACGTATCAATGCAGAATACAACCTATTAGACAAGCACAACAACAGTCTCTTCGACCAATTGAGCATCAGCGGTGGCTTCGGTATCTCCAACAAGATGCCTACCCTGCTCTACCTCTATCCCGATAATGCCTACTTCGACAACGTGAGTTTGAGTTACATCGGAGAACAATCTTCACTGGCACTCATCCAGACTCAAGCCATCACCAACACACAAAACCCAAACATCAAGCCCACCAACAACCGCAAATGGGAGGTAGGCGTGAACTTCAAGATAGGTCGTGTGAAAGGCTATGTAAATTATTTCAACGAGAGCAACCGCCACGAATATGGTTTCTCATCAGTATTCCTTGGTATGCAGTATCCTCGTTTCAACGTACCACATGGTGCAGCCGATTTGGCTTTCGACGGTTCACAACTGTCTTATACGCTCAATGGCAAGAAGCAGACTGCTACCTCTACCATCGCCACACAGAATGCACTGTGGTCGATGCCCGACAATACATCGCGCAGTAACAAGCACGGTATCGAGTATTCTTTGGATCTTGGCGTGTTCAAACCATTGCGTACATCACTCAATATCGATGGTGCATGGTTCCACATCAAGCGTATCAACGAGAAAAACTACCTGAACTACATCAGTTCTACATACGATTATGTGCCCATGATGCCAGCCGGATACGGTACCATCAGCGACCGTGTGAACACTAATTTCCGCTTCATCACCCACATACCTGCCGTAAAGATGATATTTACCACGACGGTACAGGTGGTTTGGTATGAGAATACACGTGCCGTATACGAGAACCCCGACGGCAGTAGCAAGTACACATTGTCGGCCGACGGTAAGACTTACGAAGTGCAACCGTTAGGCTTCTATAGCAACAACGGTAGCTATACGGAGTGGAAACCGGACTATGCTAAGGACAATAAGTACAGTCTGATGGTTGACCAATACAAACTTTACGCTTTCAACAGCGACCATGTGAACCCTTGGGTCATGCTCAACTTCCGCTTCACCAAGGAACTTGGAAAGATATGCGAGCTATCGTTCACCGCTAATAACTTCTTGAATACATCAAGATGGCACGTGAATCGAAATACGTTGGCGAAGTCGCAAATCTATCCCGACAACTATTTCGGAGCCGAAGTGAAATTCAAATTCTAAACGAAACAAAAGATATAAGATGAAAAAGATAATCAATCTACTGCTCTTCACAGCCGCAATATTCATGGTATCATGCGGAGACGAAGCAAGCATACCGCAATATTACAACCTGAAGATAGCCTTGAATCCGGAGGAAGCCTTAGTCGGCAGCAAACTATCAAAGTTGAAGTTGGTGGCCACCAACGACAATGGAACATCACAAGAGTTTACTCTTTCGGGCGATACTACTATCAATTTGTTGCAAGGACAGTACACTTTAGTACTGTCGGGAAAAGTGACAGATGAGGCCGCTGCCTATGTTTCAGGTAATACAGAGACTATCCTCTTCGCCAATACTACATCAACTATCAACCTATCAAAGATTATAAAGTCACCCATTATCTTCAAGTCTATCTACACAACAGGCGGACAGCAGGGTTATATCTTAGACCAATACTTTGAGATAGTAAACAACTCTGACGAGGTACAATATCTAGATGGCCTGATATTATCTGCTCCTGCCGGTGGACAAACAAAAGAGAATGCATGGCAAGCCAATGGTTATCCCGACCTCTACGCATGCGGACAAGGACTGGTAATAGCCTTTCCCGGCTCTGGAAAAGAACATCCATTGCAACCGGGACAAAGCATTGTGCTGGCCAACGACCCTATCAATCATTCTACGGGAGCCAAGGAAGGCAACCACTGCCCTGATCTTTCGAAAGCAGATTGGGAAATTTATATTGACAAAGCCAAAGGAGAGATAGATTATCCAACTCCTAATGTGAAGGTAATATTTACAAACAACACTAGAATTAGAGCCTTTGGTATAGGAGTCAATGGGCGTTCCTACCTCATGGCTAAGTGTCCCAACGGTATGACTCCGGAGCAGTTTGCAGCCGATCCCAAGAACATCATGACTATGCCGGGAACTGTTTCAAAGACTCAATATCTCATGATTCCAAGCAAATATGTGCTGGATGCCGTAGACATATGGAATAATAAGAGAACCAATAATTATGGTACTTTCTTGCCAAAAGACGATGCACAAGGTATCTTGGCAAGCACTGCGAATGCCGGAAAGTGTATCCGTCGCAAGGTAACGAAGATTGTCGATGGGCGTGCTTACTACCAAGATACCAACAATTCGGCCAATGATTTCTTGAACAATCAGGAACTTACGCCGGGTCAGACTCCCACTTCAGTAGATCAATAATGAATAAACAGAACGCTAAGATGTTAAGAATGACACACCATTATATAATAGGTAAGCGAGTGGCGCTGCTGATTTTGGCTGCCATCAGCACCGGTACCGTCCTTGCACAGAGCAAGATGGACAAAACCAACGAGCATTTCTTCTACAAGGAATACAATTATATCAACAACCTATATCAAGGCACATCTACACCTGTAGGGTTGGCTTACAACCGCGTAGGCACCGTAACTGATGCTTCGGTATTCAGACATTTCGAGCGCGGAGCATTCCACCAAGTCGATGCCGGAAGCAAAAATAACAGCTTGAATGCATCGCTCTACGGTCTACAACGATTCAAGAAACTCAGTCTGGAAGGCCAAATTGGCTATGTAAACTGCAAAGACTACAACCGTAAATGGAACTCTACGCTCTTCTTGACTCGCTCCAATCCATTCGTAATTGGCGACTCTATCGCCAGTGATGTAACCACCGAACTGTTCAATATGTCTGTAGGAGCAGCCTATGAATGGAATCCTCTCTTCGTTGGAGCCATTAAGTTGGCCTACAAAGTAGGCAGCAGTGCCGACCAAACCGACCCTCGTCCGAAGGTCAACTCGTCTCGATTTGTTATCAATCCGGGCGTAGAGCTTAGATTGGGAAGCGCACATCGACTTGGCTTCTCGGCCACATTGGCTCTCTTTAGTTCCGAACTGACCCACACAGTCATCAATAGTTACACCAATTACATGTACTTCTTGATGAAAGGTTCAGGCGATTATATCACGCGAACCAACAGCGATTTGGCCGGATATCCGCGCAACTACAGCGGTAATACGTTGAAAGGAGCTCTTCAATGGGTGTATGCACCGGCATCATCGAGCCTCTCCAATATCTTTGAAGTGGAACTATCGTCCATTAATGAAAATGCGGAAGACGGCGGAGCAGCCTACACTTTCAAGGCTGGAGACTACGATAAGCGCGGTATAAGCATTGCCGATAGATTGCGTTTGGCATCATCCGACCGCTTCGTACATAATATTACGGCTAACTTCAGCTACTATAAAGGCAAGGGATATTGGTACGACCAACGCAAAAAGACCGATACCGAACATGGTAACATCAGCTATTACGAGATATTAAACGAGTCGAAAGTGCACGACGCTTCGTACTATCAAAGCGGTGCGAGCTACCGATTCGACATGCTCAAGAATGGACTTCCCGACTTTACCGTGAAAGTTTCGACCGGCATCAACGGCATGCGTATCAAACAATATCAAGCCAAGATGGCCGAACAGAAGTACACTACAGGCACCATCGACCTTGAAATTGGCAAGTATTGGATGCTAGGCAGCTGTCGCATGCAGGGCATATTAGATGGCTATACCAGCTTCGGCATTGGTGATAAGCAGGCCGATTTCATTCAAGCATCGACTCGTGAATCATACGCTGCCCCCTATTTCGAATACTTATCAGCCAAGAGTTCAGGTTTCAAAGCACACTTATCAGCCGATTTCCCGGTAAAACTTTATGGGACAAATACATGGTTTGGGCTCTTTGCCAACGTTGCTTGCAAATTCTACAACGAAGAATCCGTCTACTCAAAGATGTTCGAGTCGAAGTCTAGAACAGCCATCAACGCCGGCGTAAGTCTCAAATTCTAGTTATTAAACAATCATATTATACAAGAGTTATGAAGAAAATTTTAGTAATGATAAGCCTCTGCCTGCTGTCAACCATGCAGGCATTGGCAGGTCGCGGCTTCGCTATCGTCGTAGATAAAAAGAGCTATAACGAGGCGAAAAACGAAATTCAAGCCTATGCCAAGGCCATCGAAGACATGCAACACCTGCACGTCTACACCGTCATCGATCGTTGGGGAGTGCCCGATTCCATTCGTACAGAACTGCAACGTCTACATGCTTTGCGCCAAAATCCTATCGAAGGAGCTGTCTTTATAGGCGATATTCCGATAGCAATGATACGCGATGCACAGCATTTCACGAGTGCTTTTAAGATGAACCAAAAGGCCAATCGCAAGCAATCGTCTATCCCTTCAGACCGCTATTACGATGATTTCAACCTGAAATTCAAGCCACTTGGACACGACAACGATGCTCCATACTACTATTATTCGCTCACTGCGGAGTCGCCACAAATACTAAATCCGACGCTATATAGTGGCCGTATCCGCCCAACAGACGTTGGTGGGACGTCTAGATACGTCAAGTTGCGCAACTATCTGACCAAGGTTGTGCGCGAAAAGCGTGCTGCCGGCAGCCTCAACAAGATGTTCTATTTTGAAGGACATGGCTATATCTCGCAGTCATTTGTTGCCCGTGTCGACGAGAAAGAAGGACTTTACGAACACTTCCCATGGTTGAAACGCCAACAAAATGGCATCAGTTACCTCAGTCATTTGCAATACCGCAACGTCAAATTCAAACTGATGAACGAACTTATGCGCCAAGATCTCGACTTCGCGATACTCCATCACCACGGCGCATGGAACACTGAGTACCTCAACGGAATCCCTTCACCGAACAATGTGAACGAGGCTAAGACCTTCATTCAGCAATTCTTCCGCAGCAAGACACGCGATGCCAAGGACAGAGGACAGAATGCCGACAGCGTGATGGCAGCTTTCGAGAAGCGTCTGGATATTCCTCATACGTGGTTAGAGAATACTTTCGACCCGAAGATTGTGGCCAAAGATTCACTCGACAACGACTTGCTCGACCTGCATACTACCGACTTTGCCAAATACAACTACACTCCGAATTGTCGCGTTATCATGATTGATGCCTGCTTCAACGGCTCGTTCCATCGCGAAGATTGCATTGCCGACGAGTATATTTTCAGCCCCGGACGTACCGTAGCTGTCATTGCCAACACCGTCAACGTGCTGCAAAACAAATGGAGCGACCGCTATATGGGCTTATTAGGGCTTGGTGCTAGCGTAGGCGAATTGGCTCGTTTCTCTTATTATATGGAGTCGCACGTCATCGGCGATCCGACTTTTACGTTCATACCATCGCAAAAATCGGCCGACATCTCAGCTCTATTAGCTGGTAATAACGATGCTGCGTGGCGCAAACTGCTCAAGACCGATGCCCATGCCGATGTGAAATGTATAGCCATAGACCGCTTAAACAGAGATAATAAGATGACTTCTGCCGAGCTATTAGCCATCTTCCATAACTCGGACGAGGCTCTCGTACGCCTCCAAGCACTCTATTCTCTAACCGAACACGATGATGCCAACTTCATCGAAGCATTGAAATTGGCTGCCAACGACAGCTATGAATTAGTACAACGCACAGCACTTCACCTGATTGGAGAGAGCGGAAACGATGCTTTAATCCCCACTATTATCGCGGCAAATATGACCAACAGCCTATCCGAGCGTTGCCGTTTCAACGCGATGAATGCTCTCACCCTCTTCCCCAAAGACAAACTGTTGGCCGAATTCCAACGCCAGTTCAACGCCCCATCTCTTCGCTTAATCGACAAAGAGAAGACTGGTAAGCGATATAAGAAACTCATTGTAGCAGCCACAGAGAAGTGGAGCGAGTATGTAGACATGGCTGTTTCACCTAGCACAACCGCCAAAAAACGTCTCAGCGCCATACGCGGATTGCGTAACTACTGTCCTCACCATCGTATCCCGGAGATACTCAACTACCTCCGCACACAGGCTCAACCCGATGCTCAAGTGGCTTTGCTCGAAATGCTGGGATGGCACACGCTGTCTTATCAAGTGC
Source organism: Prevotella sp. C0026C3 (assembly GCF_056590795.1). Classification (NCBI taxonomy): domain Bacteria; kingdom Pseudomonadati; phylum Bacteroidota; class Bacteroidia; order Bacteroidales; family Prevotellaceae; genus Prevotella; species Prevotella sp. C0026C3. The sequence goes on from NZ_JBWPWW010000001.1 coordinate 141,895, forward strand.
CTGCCATAGCCAAGTGTGCCGACGAGATGAGCCGCGACAACAGTCTCAAACCCGAAGTAAGAAATGAGGCTTTGAAGACTGTCAACCGCTTGAAAAACATCAATAAATAATGATTATATTCCGTATATGACACAAGATTTATATGTAGCAGGCGGTTGTTTTTGGGGAGCCGAACACTTCTTTAAACAGATAGAAGGTGTCATCGACACCGAAGTTGGATTTGCCAATGGCGACAAGACCATCGTCAACCCATCGTACAAAGAGGTATATACCGACTCAACAGGCTACGCCGAAGCCGTGCACATCGTCTATAATCCTGAAGTAGTAAGTCTCGAATTCCTCACGCTGATGTTCTTTGCGGCCATCGATCCGGTCAGCGTAAACCAACAAGGACACGACGTCGGCACACGTTATCGTACCGGAATCTACTACACCAAGGCCGAAGAACTACCGGTGATACGTAAGGTCTACGACGACATCCAAGCCAAATACGACGAACCGCTTGCCGTAGAAGTGGAGCCACTACAGATGTTTTATAAGGCAGAGGAATACCATCAAGATTACCTAGACAAAAATCCGCAAGGCTATTGTCACCTGCCTATCGAACTATTCGAGTTTGCCCGACAGGCCAAGATGAAACGATAAAGATAGATAAAAGCAAAAAGACATGTTATGAGTCCATTCATAACATGTCTTTTTTTGATACCTACAATGCCGCAAACAAGCACCCCAAATAGGGTGTCATAAACGCCGATACCACCAAAGCAAGCAGTATCAAGAGACCGGTATACTCTATCAACTGCAGATAAGGACAACTCCTACAACCGTCTTCTCGCATCATCCAGCGATAAAGCTTATAGCATACGAGGGCTACAGAGATACCCAGTACACCACCCAAAAGTATATCTCCGGGGTAATGCACACCTAGATAGATACGGCTATAAGACAGAAGTGTGGCCCAAGCAAACATAAACAACGTGAGCTTACGTCGTCTGAAGAACAACATCGTAAGCATAGCCAACATATAAGTATTGGTGGCATGACTCGACGGAGTACCATAATGCCCACCTCGATAATCATTGATAATATGCACCAAGTGGCAAATAACACTGTCGTCTTGAGCCGGACGAGGACGCGCTATCCACGGTCTAACCAACTGTACACAGAGATAATCAGTCAGCGCAAAGGCTATCAAAAACACACTTATCACCCCGATGAGCTTGCGCCAATCGCTTTTGAAGTGAAGCGCATTGGCCACAACAATGGCTATATACATCGGTACCCACACCCAACGGTTGGATATTTGCCACATCAGCGTGTCGAAGAAGCTGTTGTGGAAACCATTGAAAAACAGGAACACAGTCTGGTCCAAGCTATTAATTTGCTGTAATATGGTTGTCATGGTCAACGTTTTGAGAGGTCATCGTAAAGTTTTTGAAGGTAGGCCTTGCCCAACTTCAACGTATAATCGGTATGTTTGCCGCGCTTCTGCACGGTTGTTTTTGTATCAAGATCGTACATCACAGAGTCGGTAGACGTAATCATACCCAATGCATTAGGCACCGTGAAATACCCAAAATGTGGTGCTCTGCTGTCCATCATGTCTTTACTGAAAGTAAACTGATGGTGCGGCATACCCAATTGCGACAGGAGTGTAGCCGCAATATCTATCTGCGAGCCGATAATATCAATACGGTGCGACTCCTTCACTGCCCCACCTACCATGATGAGCGGAATATGATAACGCGCGAAATCATAGTTGCTAATATCTTCCGGATAGCATCCCAGATGGTCGGGAACAAGCACGATGAGCGTATTATCCCACTGTTTAGAACGGCGCAAGCGCTCTACAAACTTGCCCAAACAATCGTCCGCATAAGCAAAAGCATTCAATACCTTGTTGCTTAAACGATGATAAGGCACATCATAAGGCTCATGACTGCTGCTTGTCTGAATCACCTTCAAGAAAGGTTTACCGCGATATTGTTCTATATCTTTAGCCGCACGGTCGAACACATAACCATCTGGAACACCCCATTTGCTCAACCTTAGATTCACAGGAAAGTCAACATCGGCCACTATTTTCTCAAATCCGGCCGTAGTCAAAAACGACCGCATGTTGGTAAAATCTGCATCACCACCATAATAATATTGCAAGTCGTACCCCTCATTGCTCAATTCTCGCGGCAACGAAGGTAATGTTTCCACTTTCTCAGTGTACTTCATGATACTCATCGTGGGCTGAGCCGGATAGCCGGCCAAGATAGAAACGAGTCCGCGATCGGTACGGAAACTATTGGCATAGAATCGAGTAAAGAGCACACCTTCGCGTGCCAAGCGATCCATATTGACCGCCACTCGCGGCAAACCACCCAACTCTTGCATGATTTGAGCAGAGAAACTCTCTAGCACAACAATCACAATATTGGGACGATGCACGCGTAGCAACTGCGTCTCTTCTCCTTTATTACTGCGGTCACCGGTCTTTACAAGCTGACTAAACAGGCTGTCAGCCTCGGTGGCATCCATCAATCGGTATTGGTCGGAAAGCTTCGTCGCCCCATCAATCCATGAACGTAACAGACTGAAACAAGGATTTACGGCAGCATGATTCAGTCGCTGATTCTGACTATAATACACATTTCCCAAATTCATGGTCGATGTTGTGACGCCTCCACGTATCGGGATAATGAGCAATCCCATCAATACTAAGGTCATCACTACGGTCTGTATACGCTCACGAACTTTTGTTGTAGTCGTAGGAAGTGGCAACAGGCAACGCACAGCAATACTATAAATACCCAACGACAATAACAACCAAACTACCACACCCAGCACGATGAAGCCTGCACCGACACTTGCCATGGCGTCCGAAGGCGACGAGTAGAAATAAAACAAAGGTGTCGTGTCGAGTCTGAATCCCCAATAGCTATAGAGCACCGCATCCACTATGAATATCATAGCGAGCAGCAATGCCACCACAGCATAGTACGTCTTGGCAATACGACGAAGCACATCGCCACCGCCAAAAGGCGCAACGAGTGCAAGAAGTGCAGGTACTATTGATAGTTAACCACTCACAGAGAAGTCCATCGGGAGTCCATGCCACATTACAGCCACATAGTCTTTCAATGTTGCTTCAACATAGATGGCGTGGTTATAAAGCATGAAAAAAGGCTTCATCAGCATTGCCAACACAGCAAAACCTATGAAATTTCCAAGTATGAACGTAGCCATACCCATAGCACACTTCAATCTATGCTCCCTCATTTCGTGTCTTTAATGTTTAAATTTGAGTCTAATTACCTACTATTATATTAGGCTGCAAAAATATAAAATAAGTCTAACAATCAGGCAGATAAGAGTTTAAAATTAACTAACATTCTTATTTTCAGACATCTAACGTTCTTTTGGGCGAATACAATACACCTCTACAATTTGCTATAACTCCTCACTTGTCACTCCTAACTCCTCACTCTTCATTTGCTGTAACGTCTCTTCAGCATCGCTGCACAGCCCATTCAGCATTACTGCCGAGCCGAAGCAGCAAGACTGCCAAGCCACTGCAGCAATTTGAGTTAGTAAGTTTATGAATCTACAAGTTATGATATAAAACATGGAAAGTATTAATATTGCAAAGCGGCCATCGCACATAATTACAGCCTAAAAGATAGTGTCATCCCACTTTTATGTTTATCTTTGCATAAAATAGGCTGCATTCGACAATCACAAATAAGAAAAAACGATATGAAAACAGAAGGTTACAAGGTGAAACAATACGATGGTCCGGTAAAGCGATATTGCCAAACAATGGATCTACGCGACAATCCTGAACTCATCAAATGCTATCGCGAAGCCCACGACCGTGAGCATTTCCGCCAACAAATAGAAGACGGAATCAAACAAGTTGGCATTCTAGAGATGGAGTTATACATCGTTGGTACACGCGTATTCATGATAGTTGAGACACCGGTAGACTTCGATTGGGACGATGCCATGGCTCGTCTTGCTACCCTACCCGGCCAACAAGACTGGGAAGACTATGTGTCGCAATTTCAACAGTGTGCCACCGGTAGCACCTCAGACGAAAAATGGAAGATGATGGAACGTATGTTCTACCTATATTAATCACTCTTAACAACAACTCTACCCTATTGACATGATGAGACAAATCATACAACACTTCACCGACGACGACCTCTATAAGTTTACCATGTGCTGTGCCGTTATTGACAATTTCCCACGTGCACAGGTGAAATATCAGTTCGTAGACCGCAACAATACCGTCTATCCGGAGGGCTTTGCCGACCTTGTAGCCGAGCAAATCAAGATGCTCGAAAACCTCGTTATCACCGATGAAGAGATTCATTTCATGCAGCGTGAATGCTACTATATACCCCATTGGTTCTATCGCTACCTACGTGGTTTCCGCTTCAAACACCAATGGACACGCGTCTGGCAAGACGAAAACCGGCACTTACATATAGAGTTTGAGGGCAGTTGGTCGGATACTATTCTGCTCGAAGTAAAAGTATTGGCCATCGTGTCCGAACTATATTATATGGTGACAGGACAGGAAGCCAAACTCAACTACGAGGAATATTACAAGAAATCGTACGCCAAAGCCGAGCGACTTTTGACTGCCGGCTGTGTCTATAGCGACTTCGGTACGCGCCGTCGAGCATCGTTCGAGGCTGAAGATACGGTAGTAAGAGCCATGAAAGATTGCTATACTTCGCGCCAATGGCCGGGTAGATTCGTCGGAACCAGTAATGTCTATTTGGCCATGAAGCACGGTCTGACACCCGTGGGAACGATGGCTCATGAGTTTGTTTGCGCCATCGGAGGTATGTATGGTCCCCAAATGGCTAACCATATTGCCATGAACTCGTGGCGCAACACATTCCGTGGGGCATTGGGAACCTACCTCTACGACAGCTTCGGGTGGAACATTTTCAGCCTCAACTTCTCTGAAGACTTCGCCAATTTGTTCAAAGGTCTGCGCATAGATAGCGGAGACAACCGACAAGAATTAGCTAAGATTATCGGTAAATACCGCTCGCTGGGCATTGATCCGCGTACCAAACAGGTGGTATTCAGCAATGCGTTGAACACCGACCAAGCCATCGAAGTACAACAATATGCCAAAGACTATTGCCAACCTTCATTCGGTATAGGTACTCACTTCACCAATGACTTCGAGGAAATAGAACCGATGAATATCGTCATCAAGTTGGTAGCAGCCAAGATTACAGAGTCGTGGGACTTCTATAACGACACTTGTAAGCTGAGCGAAGACAATGGCAAACACACAGGAAAGCCCGAAGTCATCAAGCGATTCTTAGACGTTCTGCACATGCAAGACTAACAATGAGTTCTCTAAACGATGCAATGAATAGGAATCAACAGATTATTCGGACAAGTCTTATCGGCATTTTGTCCAACGTACTGTTGGCCTCTTTCAAGGCCGTGGTAGGATTCTTGGCAGGCTCCATTGCTATCGTGATGGACGCAGTCAACAACCTGAGCGACGTATTCTCGTCGGTCGTGACCATCATCAGCACCCGATATTCAGCCCGACCGGCCGACCGTAAGCATCCCTTTGGGCATGGACGAATAGAATATCTCAGCGCCATTGTGATTGCGGTATTCGTGATTGCTGCCGGTATTACATCGCTCATAGAGTCCGGAAAGAAGGTTTTACACCCCACAACTCCCGAATATACCACCGTCACATTGACGGTTATCATCACAGCTATCGTCGTAAAGCTCATCCTCGGACGATATGTTAAAAGCACGGGAGAGCGACTCCAATCAGACGCTCTCATCGCTAGTGGAGCCGATGCAACCTTTGATGCCGTCGTCACCTTGGGTACTTTGGTATCGGCTGTCATCATGCTTGTATGGCATTTTTCCATTGATGGTATCCTCGGTGTGCTCATCTCACTGCTCATTATCAAGGCCGGTATTGAGATGTTGGCCTCTCCCGTGAATCAGATTTTGGGTACACGCATCTCTCAAGAGCTTATTACTAACATCAAAGACGAAGTAAAAACATTCGATGGAGTGTGCGGAGTGTTCGACGTTATCATGCATACCTACGGGCCGGATACCATCATTGGGTCGCTCCATATCAGCGTATTAGACACCACTTCGGCCATAGAGATACACAAACTCACCCATCGTATCAGCCACAGACTGATGGAGAAATTCGGCATCATCGCCACTATAGGCATCTATGCCATCAACTCCGGCGATAACTTAACAACTCAATTGCAACAACAAGTGATGGAGATGACTGCCGAATGTCCCGATATTTGTCAGGCACATGGATTCTTCTTGGACACAGAAACACGCACCATCTCACTCGATATCATACCCGAAGACGGGGTAAAAGAAAAAGAGGGACTTCTCAAACGATACTTGAAAAACCTGCAAGAAACCTTTCCCGACTACCATTTCAGCATCATTATAGACAATAACTATAGCGATTAAGCAGCCCCGATTCATGCCTTTTTGACACACAATTATGCCAAAAAGGCACGAACTTTAATAAGGCATGGGGTTTGACTTCTCCTTTACTGAATGAATAAAACATTGAATTAATCAAGGAAAGGAGACACGATATGGATTTCAACAAGTTTACTATCAAAGCCCAAGAGGCCGTGCAAGAAGCTGCAAACATAGCTCAAAGCAGCGGCCAACAGGCTATAGAGCCGGTTCATTTGCTTCAAGGCATCATGAACAAAAGCAAAGATGTGACCAATTTTATATTCCAAAAGCTAGCCATCAACACACAGTTGATAGAGCAGGCGGTACAACAAGAGATTCAACACTTACCTAAAGTACAGGGCGGACAGCCTTACGTGAGCAACGAAACAAATGCCGTATTACAAAAAACGCAAGATTATAGCACGAAATTAGGAGACGAATTCGTATCTATCGAACCTATGCTGTTGGCATTATTGAGCGTCAATTCCACTGCTAGCAGAATTCTAAAAGATGCCGGTTGCACCGAGAACGGCGTGCTACAAGCCATCAACGAACTGCGCCAAGGCAAAAAAGTAGACAACCAAAGCGGCGATGAGAACTATCAAGCATTGCAGAAATACGCTAAAAACTTGGTCGAAGATGCACGTCAAGGCAAGCTCGATCCGGTCATAGGACGCGATGACGAGATTCGTCGAGTGCTGCAAATCCTGTCTCGAAGAACCAAAAACAACCCGATATTAATAGGAGAACCGGGTACCGGTAAGACCGCCATCGTGGAAGGTTTGGCCGAACGTATCGTACGAGGTGATGTTCCTGAGAACCTCAAAAACAAGCAATTATACTCTCTCGACATGGGAGCTCTAGTAGCAGGAGCCAAATATAAGGGCGAGTTTGAGGAACGATTGAAAGGTGTTATCAAGGAAGTGACCAACGCAGACGGTGAGATTATCCTCTTCATCGACGAGATACACACGCTCGTTGGAGCCGGTGGTGGCGAGGGTGCTATGGATGCTGCCAACATATTAAAGCCTGCATTGGCTCGTGGCGAACTCCGTGCTATCGGTGCAACTACACTCAATGAGTACCAAAAATACTTTGAAAAAGACAAGGCATTAGAGCGCCGTTTCCAGACAGTAATGGTGGATGAACCCGACGAACTAGACGCTATCAGCATCTTACGTGGCCTAAAGGAACGGTACGAAAACCACCATAAAGTGCGCATACAAGACGATGCTTGCATCGCAGCGGTGCAACTTTCGGAGCGCTATATATCCGACCGTTTCTTGCCGGATAAGGCTATCGACCTCATGGACGAGGCTGCCGCCAAGCTTAGAATGGAGCGCGACTCGGTGCCGGAAGAGCTCGATGAGATTACTCGTAGGTTGAAACAGCTTGAAATAGAACGCGAAGCTATCAAGCGAGAGAACGATACCGACAAGATAGCACAACTCGATAAAGAGATTGCCGAACTCCAAGAAGAGGAACATCAATACCGAGCTAAATGGGAATCGGAGAAAGGATTGGTCAACAAGATACAGCAAGATAAGCAGGAAATGGAAAGCCTCAAGTTTGAAGCAGAGCGTGCCGAACGAGAAGGAAACTACGAGAGAGTGGCCGAAATACGTTACGGCAAGCTCCAAGCATTGCAGGATGACATCGACAATATACAGCAACAATTGAGGGCAACTCAAGGCGGCGAGGGCATGATAAGGGAAGAAGTGACGGCCGACGACATCGCGGAAGTGGTGAGCAGATGGACAGGTATCCCCGTCACACGAATGCTTCAAAGCGAGCGCGAGAAGCTTCTTCATTTGGAAGAGGAACTGCATAAGCGTGTCATCGGGCAAGAAGAAGCCATCCAAGCGGTAAGCGATGCGGTGCGAAGAAGTCGCGCCGGACTGCAAGATCCAAAGCGTCCGATAGCCTCTTTCATCTTTATGGGCACCACAGGTGTAGGAAAAACCGAATTGGCCAAGGCGCTCGCTGAGTATCTCTTCAATGATGAGAACATGATGACTCGTATAGATATGAGTGAATATCAGGAGAAATTCAGCGTCTCCAGACTCATCGGCGCACCTCCGGGATACGTGGGTTACGACGAAGGAGGGCAACTAACGGAGGCTGTAAGACGCAAACCGTACAGCGTGGTACTGTTCGATGAGATTGAGAAAGCACATCCCGACGTCTTCAATATCTTGTTGCAAGTGTTGGACGACGGCCGATTGACCGACAACAAAGGGCGCACAGTGAACTTCAAAAACACTATCATCATCATGACATCCAACCTCGGCAGTCAGTACATCCAGCAACAAATGCAGGATATGAACGTCTACAATAGGGATGAAAAGATGAATGAAATGCGCCACCAAGTGTTGGAAATGCTGAAACAGAGCATTCGTCCGGAGTTCTTAAACCGTATCGATGAAACCATCATGTTCCTGCCTTTGACACAAGAAGAGATTGGAAAGGTGGTCACACTACAAATGAAACACGTGCGCAAAATGCTCGAACAACAGGGCTTCAGCATCGAGTGGACACCTAAAGCCATCAATTTCTTGGCCACGGAAGGCTACGAACCGGAGTTCGGAGCACGTCCGGTAAAGCGTGCCATACAGCGTTTTGTGCTTAACGATTTAAGCAAACAGCTCCTATCAGAGAACGTATTACGCGACAAGCCCATCATCATCGATGCCGACAACAATGGGCTTGTGTTCAGAAACTAATAAAGATTAGACTTTCATGGGGAAAGGTTCATCATGGTTTGATGAACTTTTTCCCATTTTTAATGTATATTTCCGAAGGCATACTACTTTCATCTCGTCCCATATAATAGCCTGAAATAAGGCATTATTATGTATTGAATAGAATATCAGATATAAGGTTTTGCCCAGTCAAAGCATTACCGCCACTTCACTGCAAAGCCTATAGAAAGCTTTCATAGCGTTGCCATAGATGAATGTCTGTTGCAAAAATACGTTATTTCTCATACAATCCAATGGTCTTCTTATATAAATATGTTACTTTTGTAGCATATTAACCCTATTTCGTTAACATTCATGCAAGAAGAACAAATCAAAGAGGTAGAGCCCATGGAACTACCTGAGAACGCATTCAGAGAATTGAAAGAAGGTGAGGAATACAAGCCTATTATGAGTCCGGAACGCAACTATCCGGAAGTAAACGGATGGTCGGTGACGTGGGGAATCGTCATGGCGATGCTGTTTTCTGCCGCTGCTGCCTATCTGGGATTAAAGGTCGGGCAAGTCTTCGAAGCCGCTATCCCTATCGCCATCATTGCCGTTGGTGCTTCGACAGCAGCCAAACGTAAAAACGCACTAGGCGAGAACGTTATCATACAGAGTATCGGTGCTTGTTCAGGAGCAGTGGTGGCAGGTGCCATCTTCACCTTACCGGCCATCTATATTCTGCAAGCTAAGTATGGCGATGCGATGACAGCATCGTTCTTTAAGATATTTATGAGCTCGGCATTGGGCGGTATCATCGGTATATTGTTCCTCATTCCGTTCCGCAAATACTTTGTGAGCGATATGCACGGCAAGTATCCTTTCCCCGAAGCTACGGCCACCACACAAGTGTTAGTGAGCGGTGCGAAGGGCGGAAATCAAGCAAAACCGTTGCTTATATCGGGACTTGTAGGTGGTCTCTACGACTTCATCGTGGCCACAATGGGCTGGTGGAACGAGAATTTTACGTCGCGTGTCGTCGGTCTCGGAGAACTATTGGCCGATAAAGCCAAACTTGTTTTCAAAATCAATACGGGTGCTGCTGTAGTCGGACTGGGCTACATCGTGGGCTTAAAATATGCTTTGATTATCTGTTTAGGGTCGCTATCGGTATGGTGGCTCATCGTTCCGGGCATGTCAATCCTATTCCACGACCAAGTATTAAACATGTGGGATCCCTCCATTCAGGCAACAGTGGGTAGCATGTCTGCCGAAGAAATCTTCTCAGCCTACGGCAAGAGCATCGGCATCGGAGGCATTGCCATGGCCGGAATTATCGGTATTATCAAGAGTTGGGGCATCATTAAAGGTGCTACTTCGCTTGCTGCCAAGGAACTAAAAGGTGGTGATGAGGCCGCAACAGCACAGAAACGCACACAACGCGACATTTCTTTTAAGATTATAGCTGTGGGTAGTATCGTCACCATTTTGGCTACATTCATCTTCTTCTGGACCGGTGTGATGAGCGGAAATCTACCCTATGCCGTTGTCGGAATCCTACTGATAACGCTCATTGCATTCCTCTTTACCACCGTGGCAGCCAATGCTATCGCCATCGTAGGTAGCAACCCAGTATCGGGAATGACCTTGATGACGCTGATATTAGCTTCTGTGGTGATGGTGGCTGTGGGCTTAAATGGCCCCGGAGGCATGTTGGCTGCCCTCATCATGGGTGGAGTTGTGTGCACAGCTTTATCTATGGCAGGTTCGTTTATCACCGACTTGAAGATTGGATATTGGCTCGGTACGACACCTAAAAAGCAAGAGAGTTGGAAATTCCTTGGTACTTTGGTGAGCGCAGCTACCGTAGGTGGCGTCATGATGTTGCTCAACGAGACCTATGGATTCACCTCCGGACAGTTGGCAGCACCGCAAGCTAACGCTATGGCAGCGGTCATCGATCCGCTCATGAACGGCGTCGGTGCACCTTGGGTACTTTATGCTATCGGTGCAGCTATCGCTATTATACTCGACCGTTGTAAAGTTCCGGCCTTGGCATTCGCCCTCGGTATGTTCATTCCTTTGCAGTTAAACACACCTCTACTAGTCGGTGGAGCCATCAATTGGTTTGTCACTTCGCGCAGCAAAGACGCTCAGGTGAATAAAGAACGTGGTGAGAAAGGAACGCTGATTGCCAGTGGTTTCATTGCCGGAGGAGCCTTAATGGGTGTGGTAAGTGCACTTCTGCGCTTCGGTGGAATCAATCTTGTAAACGAAGCATGGCTTGCTAATCCGCTCTCAGAGCTTTGTTCGCTTGCCGCTTACGTACTTTTGATACTCTATTTCATCAAGGCTACAAAGAAATAGAAGTCCCTCTCAAGCCCTCCCCATCAAGGGGGAGGGTTGGGGTTGGGCTTACATCAAACCACCTCAATAGCGGTGTCATGAAACGAGTGAGTCTACGTGGCTGCGCTACACCGTGATAATCAAGGCGCGAAACACTCTGCATCACGATGACACGCTTCTTAGCTCGCGTCATGGCAACATAAAATTTACGAGCGTCCTCAGCCATTTGTTGAGGATTGTTACGACTGAAATAACTCGGATAACGGTCTTCCACTGCATCAAAGATAATCACGTTATCAAACTCCAAACCTTTTGCTTTGTGCACTGTTGTCACAAAAATACGGTCTTCTATAGCCTGACTGCTGCATAAATCGGCTTCTTTCAACGTGTTCATCGTGGTGAGATGATTAGCCAATTGTTCTACCAATGCCCCTCCACTCTCTTTGTTTATCAAGTCATGAGAGAGGTAACGAACGATGTAATCGAGCGAACGAACCGGCTCGATTACCTTATCTTGTTTCAACACACCATATATATAAAGCAATTCATCGACCAATGCGGGGCGATCACCCTGCATCTCTCGTCTATACAAACGGGCTTGCGTATGCGCATAAATAGGCCCATAGACGCGACGCAACACCTCTACTCGCGACGCAACTCGCTTTTGCTGCATCAGCTTTTGCTGCCCTTCTACCATCTCTTTTGCTTGCTGATAACAATAATTTACGACGCTAACAGTAGCTTCAACATCCGCATCGGCCAAGTGAGAGTTCTCCCCTTCCAAGTGTAGAACAGCCAACAGATACTTCAACTTATACTCCTTCAACCCGGGAACAAGTAATCGTGCCAACTTCAACGAGTCGAAATAAAGCGGATGAAGACTGCCTAAATCAACATCGGGTAGGTATCGTTGCAAGTTATAAGTGAGGATATGATAATCGTATTCGGCATTATGAGCAAGCAAAACGGCATCACCTACATAATCAAGAAACTGTCTTAAAGCCTCTGGAGGAGACAAAAGTTCATGATGACGAAGCTCTTCCAAGATGGGATTTTTAATATCCCCAAGCATTTCGGGAATTGGTCTGGCAGTCTGAATGAACAGCGATAACCGACTTCCCTCTACCACCTTGCCACCTCTCAGCTTCACAGCTGCAATCTGAACAATGTCGTCTTCAAACACATCAAGGCCAGTTGTTTCGGTATCAAATACCACGATTTCACATTCATCGTACGTCTCCACAAACTTCTGAACATACGAAGAGCCGGGGAAAAGCAGGAAATCGGAGGGCAACATAGCATGGTTTAGCAACGTACGAACGAAGTTTCGAGCAGCCGTATTGGTCTCAAACACGTGCAAACCTTTCAATATTCGCGCCCAAGAAATAAAGTTATGCTCACACGAAATCAGATTGAAATGAGCGAAAAGGAGTTTTACTACGGGTGAAGAAAAGAGGTCTTCGCCCGATACTTTAAAGTGGTTGACCATACGAGACCGCAATGCTTGGCTGATAGCATCGGCATCCCGATTTGAACTAACGATGATGGCTGCATTCTCATCGGGATAATCCAGCATGAGTTGCTCGGCTATCTGAGCAGCATCCAAACACTCTGATTCGATGTTTTCCGATTGAAATAACTGCAGTTCATTGCCCAGTCTGGCCGGTTCATAATCTGTTGTCGGCAGTAAAGCAGGGTCAATCTTCAACACTTCTTCGGCGTAAATATTGAATACATCAAGCAAGTAACGGGGCGAACGATGGTTCATCTGCAAGCGATGTAGATGGTCTTTACACCGCTTTTTCAGCACTTCAAGGGTCGACATCTTAGCTCCCATGAACGAGAAAATGGCCTGTTGTTCGTCTCCGAGGTACACTACCGTGGGATTACAAGGCGCTGTCAAAGCATCAATAATGGCTAATTGGAGTGCATTCAAGTCCTGTACTTCGTCCACTTGAATCCACCGATACACCCTTCTTTCATCTTCCTTGGCATGTCGCAGATGCTCGTATGTGAGCAACAACAAGTCTTCAAAGTCCACCAACTTATTCTCCGTACGGTACACATCGAACAGTCTTGCCGTACGCATCTTTATCAATAAGTGGTTCACTATTTGCTGCTCGCCCATGTCGTAAGCCTCACTTCGAGCCTCATCCAAATAGAAATCGGCATTCATATAAAAGTCTTCAACTGTCCGAGCACTCAGTTCCAAATGCTGATGTCGGCATATTATCCGCATTGCCTCGACATCATCGGGCGATAAACATTCAGGATGAAGACGCAAAGTACGCGGATGTTCATGTGTCAACTGGTACATGAAATGCGACAACTGCATCACTTCCATGTAAGCACGATGGCGCCGTGGTGCAGCAGCTACCTCATATTCGTCCTCGTTTAAGATGTTAGCCAAAATACTGATGGTATCTTCTTCGTCGATAATCGAAGCCTCGGCCGGTATCAAAGCATGCTCAAAGAGATATTTGGAACAAAACCGATGCACGTTTCCCACAAAGACTTCGTCTACTCCCTCATCTGCTATTTGCCCATGAATACGCTCCATCATGCCGCGGGCAGCACGATTGGTGAAGGTCAAACAAAGCATACCGGCATAGTCAACTCCCAAAGAATGCGCCACGCGAATGCGCTCGGTGAGTATCTGTGTCTTACCACATCCGGGCGGAGCCAGCACCAAATGATAGCCTTCTTGGGCTTCTACAACCTCTTGTTGGCTTGAATCGAGGGTGAAACCGCGCCCCTTTGAACTTTCCAAAGGCGTACCATCTCCCACTCTTTCATCCTTACTTATCTTTGCATTCATGCTATTTACGTTTCCACAAATATACTAAAAAAATATCTTGATTACAATAGCAATGTTTCACTATCTATATTTTGAGTTATCAAAAATAACACCTATATTTGCCATATAAGATTCAACGATATGCCAGAGATATTTAGATTCTTCGGTTATTCATTCTTCTTTTATAGTCAAGAGCATGAACCTCTGCACGTACATGTAGAAGGAAATAGAGGTCATGCTAAATTTAATTGGGACGGAGACCATTTCTCTTTATAAGAGAAACACGGCATCAAGGCAAACGACTTCAAAAAGATAGAGATGGTAATAGAAGAAAATAAAAATATTATCATTAAGGCTTGGAACAGATATTTCAATGGAGGAGAGTAATATGGAGATAAAAAGAATATGGTTTGATAAGGAATATATATATGCAATGGGAGCCAATGGGCAAACTTATCGTCAATCGTTGTTATGGTATCCTGCACTAAAAGAGGCTACCGAAGAGCAACGAATAAATTACACACTAGGCTCCGATGGAATCCATTGGAGACATCTTGACACCGACATCAGTTATGAAAGTTTCGAATACGAAGATGCAGAACCGACCTTACTTCAACGCTTTTTCCTTACGCATAAAGAGATTAATATCGCTGAGTTTGCACGTCGCACGGGGTTCAATGCAACCCTTTTGAGAAACTATATCAACGGATTCAAACGTCCATCGAAAGAACGTGAGCGTGAGATTCTAGAAGCCGTACACAGTATTGGCAAGGAATATACTGCCGCAACCTTTTAATATGGAATGGTAAGGTTTACCCACTAAAACCTTCCAATTGTATCATGCGAATTATCCACAACAGGTTTATACCTTTCAAACAGTACGATGCCATCAACCTCTTCGGACTGCTTTTCTGCCGTAAGGGAACCGGTATCACGCTCGAACTCATTCAGCACGAGCGCATACATACGGCTCAAATGGTAGAGATGGGGGGCGTTGGGTTCTATCTGTGGTACATGGTTGAGTGGCTCATTCGCCTCTTCATGCACGGCAGAGCATACACCCACATTTCTATGGAGCGCGAAGCCTACGCCCACATGCACGACCCTAACTATCTATTACACCGTCGCCACTACGCTTGGTGGAAATATTTAAGAAAGGAACATCGATGATTAGACAATTCTTCATAGCTTTATCGGCCATCTGTATGCTGTCGTGTAACGCGGCTACAGAACCTACTGACCAGCGCGTAAGCAACCTCATTGAACAAGAAGACTGGTTTACGTTGGATACAGAATATGTCTCATTACGCCCACATATCAAAGATACGGGCGTCCGTCTCACCGCCGATGCAATGCTATCCTATCTACAAAACAATCCACGCAAGTCCATTGCGTATCTCGACACATTGCTCACTCGACAGTTTTATCGTAAGAATCGCGAGCCCTACTACCGTCTTTCCATGCTCAAATGCCGCATGCTCAACACCATAGGCCGTTATTGTGAAGCCACCATCTTACTGGGAGAAATGACTCGACTACGCAAGGCCGAGGGCGCCCATGAACAAGATTGGAAACCATTGGAGGCTTTCCAAGCACAAAACAAATCGTTGGACCATCTTCCCGGACCGGCTCTTCAACTTCCAAACAAAGATGTTTCTATACCGTTTACATTGCGAAGCATGCAGGCAAAAAATCAAGATGCATGGGTACAGAAAGCAAAGAAAGACTTCAAAGGCTATCTATTGACCGTTGGGGCGCACATGAACGGCCATCCACTACAAATGGTTTTCGACACAGGAGCATCGAAAACATTCCTCTCCGAGGCCACTGCCAAGCGACTGGGACTGCACTTCCTGCCCGACACCATCACCCTCAATGGCTATCAACAAGCCCGGCGAGCCTTCGTAGATAGTCTGCGTGTGGGCGAAATCACCTACCATAACCTCATCGTCTATGTAGGTATCTCGTCGCTCAACGAGCTTATCGGCACCACCATCGACGCCGTATTGGGGCTCGACTTCATCTCGGCTGTGGGCGAAACCCAGATACTTTTCGACCAACAACGGTTACTCTTTCCGCGCAAACAGACACCCCTACCAGCCTCTGGGCGCAATCTTTACCTCCAAAACGTGCCTTACATGCGCGTCAACCAAGGCAACGAACATCTCACAATGGTATTTGATACGGGCGACACCACAGGCTCACTCTACTATCCATACTTCGACAAACACCGCTCAGAAATACTTCAATCGGCCGAAAAAGACTCCATTGCGCAGGTAGAATATGGCCGTGTCTATATTCGCGAAGTCTATATGTTGCCCCGGTTCAACTTTCATTTGGGCCGTACACCGGTCAATATCGAACAGGTATACGTAGACCCGAAGCCCAACGGATGGGTCTCTACTGTAGACGGAAGAATGGGAATGGATCTCGTACATCGCTTCCGTAAGACCACCATCAATCTACGCTCGATGTTCATAAGTGTCACTCCTTAATCGCTGCAAGGGCTCGCCAGCATTGCTGAAAAGTCCCGGCAGTAAAACAGCAAAGGCTCGGCAACGATGTTGCCGAGCCTTTGCAATAAACTCATTCGTCTATCGCCACCTTCGGATATAGGCTGTCCCACCATGCGGAATCGTCTTGTAAATACTTCGCAAACCATGCGAAGATGGTGTTCTGCCATTTCACTCGTTTCTTATAATCAAGTATATGATGGTCTTGTCCATCCACTACGACAAAAGCCGTGGGACGTCCCAATAACTTCAGGGCGTTGAACATCTGAATACTTTCTCCCAAAGGCACGTTATGGTCTGCGCTGCCATGCAAGAAGAGCAAGGGCGTATGAATCTTATCGGCATTGAATAATGGCGACTGATTGACATAGAGTTTACGGTCGGACCATGGATAACGGTCGCCCATAGACACCTCGCTATAGCTGTATCCCCAATAGCCTTCGCCCCAATAACTGGTGTGGTCGCTGATACCTGCATGCGAGATGGCAGCGGCAAATAAGTCTGTACGGGTCTGGAGATACTGTGTCATGAAACCGCCATACGACGCTCCGATGCAGCCAATCTTCTGCGTATTGATGTAAGGATGAACCTCACAAAACTTTCGTGTACCCTCAATGATGTCTTCGGCCACGCCCTGTCCGGCTGTGGCTACGTGTCTAGAGGCGAACTCCTGTCCAAACCCTGCGGCACCACTCGGATTGATCACGTAAACCACATAGCCCATAGCTGCATACAAGTGTTGCGGATAACGCGACTCAAAATTGCGGCTAGTAGGCGAACAACCGCCATAGTAGTTCACAATAAGCGGATATTTCTTGGCCGGATTGAAGTCAGCCGGCAGATAGAAACGACCGCTGATGGTGTCGCCACGACTGTTAACGAAGTCCCAAGCCTCGCACTTTCCTAGCTTCACCCCTTTGAGTATATCGCGGCTCAAATCTTCCACCAACTCCGATTGTCCGCTTTTCGTATTGAGCAGATAGAGTCTGTCAGAATTAGAAGCACTCATTCCACACCATGCCATCCGATCGCTTTGATTAGCCAAAGAAAACTCGGTCACCATGTCTTCTGGTACATCTATACGCACGATCTTACCATCAGCAGGCGACAAACGGAACAACCGGCAATAGTCTTTATCCAATGCCGAGAAATAGATTTGACCATCGGCGCGGCTCCACTCATACTGTGCAATAGACGGATTAAAGGAACGTGTGAGTGGCATTACGTGGCGTGTGGCTATGTCAAGCGTATAGAGTTGATAGTCGTACATACTGGGAATACGTCCTTCGGGTACGTTCTTCCCCACTCCACCAAAGCTTTCGGGCGAGCCCTTCACGACGAGACTACGGCCATCGGGCGAGAATTTTGCATCGGCTATAAAGCCATCATCGGCCACCAATGTCTCGGATTTCATCTCCTGAAGGTCTATACGTATGAGCGAATAGAGCGTTGTCGGACGCTTCGTCAGCCTACTTCGACTGGTCATGATGAGCAGATAACGACCGTCAGTCGATATATCTTGTACCACAACATTGTGAAAACCAAAGGTCAAAGGCTGTAAGATACCGGTCTCCACCTTATATGTACCGAGGCTTTTACGGTCGCGCCACCCCGGTTGACGATCGTCGGGTTCCACGATTTGGTAAATATCTTTATGCCCGGCAGGCCCCTGTTGCACGTTCGACACGATAATATCTTTCAGCGTAGGAGAAATCATGAACGAAGCTCCGATGGGTAATCGGGTGGCAAGCACACGTTGTTGACCCGTCTCTATATCCGTCATGGTTAGGCGAACTCCATCTTTTAAGCTCTCTTCCACATAATAGGCATTGCGTTCCGGCACCCATTTGAGGGTAGAGAGCGACTCAATAATCAACTTACCAGTAGCAACCTCTGTGAGGCGCCATACGAAATAGCTCTCTTCTTCAGGCTCTGTAATGCGGTAAGAGGTAATCTGATAACGTCCATCATGCGACAGTGAGACACCAGAAAACCGTTTACCATCAAGCACATCGCCCAAAGAATAACTGCGCTCGGCATCGGCATCAACCGACAGGAGCGACTCTTTATCGGCCTTGACACTCACCTTCAACACTTCGCGACGCCCTTTACGCGACATATATTTAATGGTTACGAGGTGCGTTCCGGGCAAAAACGTCTGCTCGCCTTGGGCAGACTGTCCGTCAATAGTCACTTCATACGATTTCAAACCAGTGACAGAGATCTGTCCTTTCACATATCCTCGCGATCTAAAATTGAACTTTAACAGGTGCAAAGCGTATGCATCCGTGCTCGTAGGTACTTGTTTACCAGTGTATATCTTGCTTTCATCATTGGCTTGAACCATAAGACTCGTCTTCAAAAGCGATTCATCCGAGAATTTCTCGGCATTGATATCAATGCTGTCGAGCATCAAAGGACGATACACAGCATACGGCCCTTGGTAGCGAAAGGTGTTGACATCAATGGCATAGACGTTTGTATCGAGCCCCAAAAACAAGCATGCAAGAAGAAATAAGTATGACTTTTTCATCGTAATTTCATTTAAAATTAGAAGTATATTACTGCAAAAATAGGCTTTTTAATGCAAAAGACCATAGAATATCATACAACATTTGTCACACCGAAAGCAGCAATACTGAAAAAGAAGAGAAGGGATACTAAAAAGGACAAAAGAACATCAACCCACGTAGAAAGATACGAATCAGGTTGATGTTCTTTTGTCCTAAAATGGCAGATATTAAAACTCTAGCTCCAAACCTATCATTAATTCTTCCGGGGCAAAACGTATACCCCATCCCGAATTGCCAATTTCGGCCTCTTCGCCACCAGTATAATGATTGCGATAACCAACAAAACCCATGCGCAGACAAAGGCAAAGCCCCTCGGTAAGGTCGACACATGCGCCCGGACGCACGCCTATTTCATAACCGTTTTTCTTACCCGTTGCCTCCGAAGTCTTGCGATAACTATAACCCACACCGCCATCCATAAATAGGTTGAAAGGCCCTTTATGTACATAATAATAACGGGCAAAGGGAGCCACTTTATAACTTGTGGTCTTCATTCCGTTGCTTTCTTTCTCATGTCCGAAACCTAACATGACGCCCACTCCCCATGTTTGATTGAACAAACGTCCGATTTCTGGATAGAAATTGAACGTATGACTATGCTCTTTCTGATTATTCCAATAGGTAAGAGAGCCACCTACAAATGTGCGAGGTCCATGTTCCATCTCCAAATGTTGTGATGGAAAGGTGTCATGATCACCAGCTCGGACAGAAGACCACACACAGGACAACAGGCATACCAATAGCAATAAATGTTTCATATTATAGTTTTTGAATGATTAATTATTAACAAAGCTACTGAAAACCTGTGAGGTAATAGAAAGAAAAGGAGCATCCAACAAGTAAATTACCTACAATTAGGTAGGTCAAAGAGATGTTTACAGTATCTATCCCCTATTTTTTGCACACTAAAAAAGGCGAAGATGTTTACACATCTCCGCCCTTATAAAGGTTTATATTAATTCCGTAAATTATAGAGGTTTGTACTCTACGAATGCCTCCATAGCCTCATAGCATGCCAATCCTAAATCATCGTACAACTTAGCTGTGCCACGGTTACGGTCTTCAGAACGCTGCCAGAACAGACGTTCGTCGTTTCCTAAGAACGGAGCACTCTCCATTTGGCTTGAATGCTTCAAGATACTGTTACGCTTAGCACGCAACTCTTCGGGACTCATCGGTACACACATCTCGATGTTTTCGATTTCCCATTCAGCCCAAGCACCACGATACATCCAAATACGGCAGTCTTTCAACCACTCAGCACCGGCTTCCTTCTCTACGTCAATAGCCGCCATAACAGCGTCGGTACACTTGCGATGAGTTCCATGAGGGTCGGCTAAGTCACCTGCAACATAGATTTGATGAGGTTTAACTTTGCGCAAAAGCTCCAAAACCACTTCCACATCAGCTTCACCCATAGGCAATTTCTCGATCTTACCAGACTCATAGAATGGTAAATCGAGGAAGTGAACGCGCTCCAATGGTACACCATTGTAAGTACAAGCTGTGCGAGCTTCACCACGACGAATCAATCCCTTGATGGTCAAAATGTCGCGTGTATCCATGTCGCCTTCTTTCTTTTCGGCCAAGAACTTTTTGATTTCTTTGTACTTGCTCTTGATAACTTCATCTTTTTCGTCGCCGAAAATCTGATTGAAACCATTGATGAAGTGCATGAAACGAGTTACTTCTTCATCGCCAACAGCAATGTTTCCACTGGTCTCATAGGCTACATGCATCTCGTGTCCCTGCTGAACGAGGCGACGTAAAGTACCACCCATGGAGATAACATCATCGTCGGGGTGTGGCGAGAATACAATAACGCGCTTGGGGAATGGCTTTGCACGCTCCGGACGATTGGTATCGTCAGCGTCAGGTTTACCTCCCGGCCAACCGGTAATCGTATGCTGTAGGTCGTTGAAAATCTTGATATTGGCATTGTAAGCAGAACCATACAGCGCCAAAAGTTCTGATAATCCGTTCTCGTTATAATCTTTATTGGTAAGTTTTAAGATAGGTTTGCCAGTCTTCAAGCAAAGCCATACGAGTGCAGAACGAACCAACTTATCGGTCCACTTGCAAGAAGTTACCAACCAAGGATGAACGATACGTGTCAATTGGCTGGCTGCAGCGAGATCTATAACCACGTGAGCGTCGTTGTGAGTCTGCAAGAATGAAGCAGGAAGAGCGTCTGTAATCTGTCCCTCGACCATCTTCTGAATCACCTCAGCCTTTTCATCTCCCCATGCAGTGATGAACACCTTACGAGCCGCAAGGATTGTAGCGATGCCCATAGTGATGGAACATGGAGGCACAGGTTCTTGTGAACTGAAGCTCATTGTCATCTCTTCGCGTGATGTAGCATCAAGCAACATCAAACGAGAAGTAGTGGTAAGCCCTGATCCGGGTTCGTTGGTTGCGATATTACCGCTACGTCCTATACCCAAAAGAATAATGTCCAAACCGCCACATTCAGCTATTTTCTGCTCGTAAGCGCGACATTGTTGCTGTACATCATCCTGCTTTACGGTACCGTCAGGACCATATACATTCTGTGGATTAATGTCTACTTTGTCTAAGAACATAGCATGCAATTGAGCCATAGCACTATGCTGACTGTCGGCATTCAAGGGGAAATATTCGTATGCGTTGAATACAACTACATTCTTAAAACTCAACTCTTTCTTCTCATAACGAGCTATCAACTCGTCGTAAACAGGCACCAACGACTTACCGGTACCCAAACCCAACACGCAATTGCGGCCTTCGTTGCTGCGCTCATTGATGAGTTTGCAGATTTCATCTGCTATATTTACGGCACCTTCTTCTACCTTTGCGAAAATCTCTGTAGGTACTTTCTCACAACGAGTGATTTCAGAACGCTCCACAGCCGTGCGTGGACGGTAGAACTCTTCAGGTACTTTATTCAGTACAATTTGTGAACTTAGATGTAATCTCATTATTTACCTCCTGTATAATTAAGTTCGTTTTACTTATGTTCAATATCCTTGAAGTAACGGTATGTACCCACTTTGAGTTCATCGGTAGCAGCCTCGTCGCATACAATAATACCATGCTTGTGCAACTGAAGAGCGCTGATTGTGAACATCTGAGTTACCGGTCCTTCTACCACTGCCTGCAAAGCGCGAGCCTTAGAGTGGCCGTTGATAAGTACCATTACCTCACGAGCGTCCATCACTGTGCCCACACCTACGGTCAATGCGTAAGCAGGAACTTTGTTCATATCGTTGTCGAAGAAACGTGAATTGACGATACGTGTATCCGTGGTCAATGTCTTCTGGCGAGTACGAGAAGTCAATGACGAACCCGGTTCGTTGAAAGCTACGTGGCCATCAACACCCACGCCACCGATAAACAAGTCGATGCCACCGGCCTCTTGAATCATTTCCTCATAGTGAGCGCACTCTGCTTCCAAGTCTTCTGCATTACCATTCAGAATATGGATATTCTCTTTTGGGCAGTCGATATGGTCGAAGAGATTGCGAGCCATAAACGAATGGTAGCTCTCAGGATGTGATTCGGGAAGACCCACATACTCATCCATGTTAAAAGTCAACACATTCTTAAACGACACTCTACCTGCCTTGCAAGCTTCTGCCAGTGCCTTGTACATGCCAATAGGCGAAGAACCTGTAGGCAAACCAAGTACAAACTTATGGTCTGGTGTAGGATTAAACTGATTGATACGATTGATAACATGCTCCGCTGCCCACTGAGACAGCTTCTCATAATCTTTTTCAATGATTACTCTCATGGTTGCTAATTAAGTTAGTTTACTTATTTTTTTGAATTAGCAAAGATAACATAAAAACATCAGAAAGTCGAACAAAACAGCAATTTTTCTTAAAGTTAATATTTTATAACGCACCATTGACAAGCCCGCTTGGCAAATACTAATCTTAGAGTATATAAAACTTAGGATGAAATGCCATATTTATGACTTTATTTCTTAACTTTGCATGGATTATAATACAATATACATGAAGGAATTTGTCATCTCAGAAGTAAAGGCCGAAACAGCCGTACTCGTGGGACTTATCACGCAAAACCAAGACGAAGCAAAGACCAAGGAATACCTCGACGAACTGGAATTCCTTGCCGACACGGCCGGAGCCGTCACCGTCAAGCGATTCACCCAAAAGGTAGCCGGGCCTAGTCAGGTAACCTATGTGGGCAAAGGTAAGCTGGAAGAGATAAAACAATACATCAAAGACGAGGAAGAAAACGAACGTCCGGTGGGTATGGTCATCTTCGACGATGAACTGTCGGCTAAGCAGATACGCAACATAGAAGGCGAACTTGGCGTGAAGATTCTAGACCGAACATCGCTGATTCTCGACATATTTGCCATGCGAGCGCAGACAGCTAACGCCAAGACTCAAGTGGAATTAGCGCAATATCGCTACATGTTGCCGCGACTCCAACGCCTTTGGACTCACTTGGAACGCCAAGGAGGTGGTTCGGGTTCGGGTGGCGGAAAGGGTTCCGTAGGACTCCGTGGCCCCGGTGAAACGCAGTTAGAGATGGACCGTCGTATCATCTTACAGCGCATCACGCTGCTGAAACAGCGATTATTGGAAATCGACAAACAGAAAACCACACAACGCAAGAACCGTGGCCGCATGATTCGTGTGGCGCTTGTAGGCTACACCAACGTAGGTAAATCGACACTGATGAACCTCATGGCCAAGAGCGAAGTATTTGCCGAGAACAAACTTTTCGCCACACTCGACACCACTGTGCGCAAAGTTGTGGTCGACAACCTGCCTTTCCTATTGGCCGACACTGTCGGTTTTATTCGTAAACTACCTACTGATTTGGTCGATTCTTTTAAATCTACACTCGACGAAGTGCGCGAAGCCGACCTGCTACTACACGTGGTCGACATCTCACATCCCGATTTCGAAGAACAAATACAAGTGGTAGAAAAGACACTCAGCGAACTGGGTTGTGCCGAGAAACCATGTATGATAGTCTTCAACAAAATTGATAACTACACGTGGATAGAAAAGGAAGAAGACGATTTAACACCGATTCGTAAAGAGAATATCACACTTGAAGAGCTCAAACGCACTTGGATGGCACGACTAAATGAGAACTGTCTATTCATATCGGCAAAGCAACGAGAGAACATCGATGAGTTCCGTAGCGTACTATATAAGAAGGTGCGCGAGCTACATGTGCAAAAATATCCGTACAACGACTTCCTCTATCCACAGATGGAAGACTAAATCAGATAGACATGAGACAGTTGACAGACAAAGAAATCATCACACTTGAAGAGAATAATTGTTGGGCCGAAGACTGGACTGCGATACAGGTAGCCGAGGATTTCATGCCTAATTATTTGCATCGGGTCATGTTTTACGGTGACATAGAGTTGGGCGAATTTACCAAAAATGTCGAGGTAAGCCGCGGATTCATGAAACATAGTGGTATCAACAACGCCACCCTGCGCAACGTTTCTATCGGCGACAACTGTCTCATAGAGAATATCGGCACCTATATCAACAACTATACGATAGGCGACGACTGCTATATCGGCAACGTGGCAATGATGGAAACAGCCGAAGGAGCGACTTATGGAGAGGGTAATCCGGTCTCCGTGCTCAACGAATCGGGCGAAGGCAATCTGCTACTCTTCCACAATCTCAGCAGTCAATTGGCCGCCCTCATGGTGCTACATGCCGAAGACAAACTGTTGCGCGACGCCCTCCGACGTCTCATTCATGAGGATATTGAGCGCCGTATGCCCGACCGTGGCATCATCGGTAACAACGTGAAGATTGTCAATACCAAAGAGATTACCAACACCATCATCCACGACGACTGTGAAATTAGTGGTGCCGAACGACTCTGCGACTGCACAATTATCAGTTCACCCAATGCCAGTGTATTTATTGGAACGGCCGTCATCTGTGAAAATTCCATTATCTGCGACGGTTCATCCATCACCAACGGTGTAAAGATACAAGATTGTTTTGTAGGTGAAGCGTGTCAGTTGAACAATGGTTTTACAGCAACTAGCAGTGTCTTCTTTGCCAATTCCAACATGAGTAAGGGGGAAGTCTGCTCAGCTTTTTGCGGTCCTTTCAGTACCAATCATCATCAAAACAGCCTGCTATTGAGCGGCATGTTCTCGTTTTACAATGCCGGTAGCGCCACTAATTTCAGCAACGATTGCGGTAAACTGGGGGCTATCCATCATGGTATTTTAGAGCGCGGATGCACTACAGAGAGCGGTTGTCAACTGGTCATGCCGGTGCATATCGGCGCATTCTCTACATGTTCCGGTGTTTTAACGCATCATCCTGATACCCTGTCAATGCCTTTCTCACAGCTCAAAGCAGTAGGTGACACCGTATATCTGAAGCCAGGCTACACACTCTGCACTGCCGGATTGTATCGAGACATACACAAGTGGGTGAAGCGCGATGTGCGCGTTCATGCCAATCAGAGAAGCATTGTCGACTTCGACTGGTTGAATCCTGTCACCATAGGAAGTATCGTCGAGGGTAAAGAGATACTCGAACGTCTGCGCGAAGCATCGGGAGAACACGCTCCCACCTATTATTATCATGAGCACGCAATATCTGCCGCCGACTTAAAACAGGGCATCCAAAACTACGATATGGCCTTGCACATCTACATGGGAGCGGTATTGAAGCAGCGTATAGAGCAGAATGAAGCCGAACAACCCTACACTCAAACGGGCTGTGGACAATGGAGTGACCTTGCCGGTATGCTCTTACCGAAGAGTGAGGAACGTATGCTAATCAACGACATCAAGCATGGTGACATCGAGACGGTGCAAGACATCATCGACCGATTGGTTGACATCCACGAGTCGTACCGGGAATATGAGTGGGCTTGGACGTACCGATTGATACTCAATTATTACCATCTGACCGAGCTAACCGATGATGCCACGGAGCAAATCATGCAAGATGGTATCGCAGCTCGACACATGTGGGCAGACCAAATTCGCAAAAATGCTGAGCAAGAATTAACATCAAGCGATGTGGAAAAGAGTGTATTGAGCGATTTCATCAATATGCTAAGTCGCGAAACAGAACAAAACGAAGAGAACAGTATAACATTATAAATTCATGAAAATGATTAAAACAAAGAGAATCATTGCCACTGTCATGATATTAGCATGCTCCGTCATGGGTATGCAAGCTAAGGATTATCACTACACGACAGTCAAAGGCGACCCCATGCAGACGCGTATTTATACGCTTGACAACGGTCTGAAGATTTATCTAAGCGTCAATAAAGATGCACCACGCATCCAAACCTACATTGCCGTACGAACCGGTTCGCGCAACGACCCAGCTGAAACGACAGGCTTGGCTCACTACTTGGAGCACTTGATGTTTAAAGGAACAAATCACTTCGGTACCAGTAATATGGCAGCCGAGCAACCCCTACTCGACTCTATTCAGAATCGTTACGAGGTCTATCGCACCATCAAAGACCCGACAAAGCGCAAAGCTTGGTATCACAGCATAGACAGCTTGTCGCAGTTGGCAGCCAAGTATAATATCCCAAACGAATACGATAAGATGATGGCTAGCATCGGAGCAGAGGGTACCAATGCCTATACGAGCAACGATGTGACCTGCTATCAGGAAAATATCCCGGCCAACGAGATTGAAAACTGGGCCAAAGTACAGAGCGATCGTTTCCAAAATATGGTGATTCGTGGCTTCCATACCGAACTTGAAGCTGTGTACGAAGAGTACAACATCGGCTTGGCCAAGGACGCCCGGAAAGTTTGGGATGCTCTCAATAAAAAGCTCTTCCCTACTCATCCCTACGGAACACAGACTACTATCGGTGTGGGCGACCACTTGAAAAATCCTTCTATCGTCAATATCAAAAACTACTTCAAGAAGTACTATGTACCCAATAATGTAGCTATCTGTATGGCCGGTGATTTGAATCCCGACGAGACCGTAGCCTTAATCGACAAATATTTCGGTGGATGGAAGAAAAGTGAGAACCTCTCACGCCCAGAATTCCCTGTTCAACCCAATCTCACTGCTGTTGTTGATACGACGGTTATAGGTATCGAAGCAGAAAACATGATGATGGGATGGAAGTTTGACAAGGCTTCTTCTTTGCAGAATGATACGCTCGAAGTCATCAGTTCGCTGTTGTCAAACGGCCGTGCCGGTCTCTTCGATTTGAACTTGAATCAAGCCATGAAAGTACAAGGAGCAGGCACAGGAGTCAATGCTTTGACCGATTATAGCGAATTTATAGCTGTGGGGTATCCTAAAGAAGGCCAAACATTGGAACAAGTTCGCGCCCTCATCTTGGCCGAGATTCAAAAGCTGAAAAATGGAGAATTCTCCGACGATTTGCTTCCCTCGATTGTCAACAACATGAAGCGAGCTTACTATGCATCGCTATTGAACAACAATTCTCGCGCTAGCCAGTACGTCGATGCGTTCATCAATGGTATCGAATGGGAGCAGGTTGTGAATCGTATGGACCGTATCTCGAAGATGACAAAACAACAGATTGTAGAGTTTGCTCGCAAATATTTCGGTCAAAACTTCGTTTGTGTATACAAGAAGACAGGCGAGGATAAGACCATCAAGAAAATAGAAAAGCCGGCTATCACGGCTATTCCGACCAACAGAGATAAGAGTAGTGAGTTCTTACGTAAGATAGCTGCCAGCAAGCCGGAGCCTATACAACCTCATTTTGTAGACTTTAAACGCGACTTAACATTCGCCAAAACTGGCAAGAAACTGCCAGTAGTATATCGACAAGAGGCCAACGACAAGCTCTTCACTATGATGTATCGCTACGAATTTGGCAAACAAAGCGACGTAAGATACGACTATGCAGCCGGCTATGTAGACTTATTGGGAACAGACAAATTATCTGCCGACCAAGTGAAACAGCAATTCTATAAATTAGCTTGCGACTTCGGTATCAAC
Organism: Prevotella sp. C0026C3; assembly: GCF_056590795.1. Classification (NCBI taxonomy): domain Bacteria; kingdom Pseudomonadati; phylum Bacteroidota; class Bacteroidia; order Bacteroidales; family Prevotellaceae; genus Prevotella; species Prevotella sp. C0026C3. The sequence continues at coordinate 170,278 of NZ_JBWPWW010000001.1, forward strand.
GTATCTGATAATGCTATCACCGTCAGCCTGTCCGGATTGAACGAAAACATGCCTGCCGCTGTGGCATTGGCCGAAAATGTTTTGAAGAACATGAAGGTTGACACAGAGGCTTACAATCAATATGTGGGTCTGATTCTAAAGGGTCGTGCCGACAACAAAAAGTCTCAATCGGCCAACTTCAGTGCCCTTTCCAGCTATGGAATCTATGGCGAATACAATCCTCAACTGAACCAATTGTCGGCTTCACAACTCAAGCAGACCAATCCACAGACGCTCGTCGACCTCATCAAAAACCTGAGCAACTATGAGCACACCTTATATTATTGTGGTCCGTCGAGCCTCGCTGCCGTCACTAAATTGGTAGACAAGCAACACCGTATGGGCAAGAAATTGATCAACATACCCACAAAGAAAGAGTATCAAGAGCAAACCACAACACAGAACGAGGTGCTGTTGGCTCCTTATGATGCCAAAAACATCTATATGATGATGTATCATAACGAGAATACACAGTGGACTCCGGAACGCGCGACCATCGAAGCTGTCTTCAACGAGTACTTCGGTAGCGGTATGAACGGTGTTGTATTCCAAGAACTACGCGAAGCTCGCGGACTGGCATATAGCGCATCTGCCCGATACATGACGCCTCGTTTGAAGAATCATCCGGAATGGGTACAGACCTATATCATATCTCAGAACGACAAGATGTCGGACTGTATACGCGTCTTTAACGAGATTCTTGACACCATTCCACAAAGCGAATCAGCCTTCCAATTGGCAAAACAAAGCCTCACCAAATTCTATGCGAGCGTTCGTACGATGCGCGGTGGGTTCTTCAATGCGTACATCAATGCCAAAAACCGTGGCTTGGATTACGACTTGAACAAGAAGATTTATGAGACATTGCCAAGCATCCAACTCAAAGATATCGTCGACTTCGAGCAGCAACACATGGCTCGCAAGCCTTACCGCTACATCATCTTAGGCGACGAGAAGAACCTGAACATGAAGGAATTGGAAAAGATTGGCCCTGTGAAGCGCGTATCTACAGAGACTATTTTCGGATATTAAACAACCTATTATAGATTAAAAAACATTATGGCAAAAGCACCAGATTTCAAGTATGCTCCCATGTTCCAAGTGGGAAAAGACGATACCGAGTACCGTCTTTTGACCAAAGAGGGAGTCAGCACTGCCGAATTTGAAGGCAAACAAATTGTAAAAGTGAGCAAGGAAGCTTTGACCTTGTTGAGTCAGCAAGCTTTCCACGACTGCGAATTTATGCTCCGTCGGGCACACAACAAGCAGGTGGCAGCCATCCTTACCGACCCCGAAACATCGGAAAACGATAAGTATGTGGCTCTCCAATTCCTACGCAATGCTGAGACAGCAGTTAAAGGCGTGCTCCCATTCTGCCAAGATACGGGGACAGCTATTATCCATGGCGAAAAGGGACAGCAGATTTGGACAGGCTTCGAAGACGAGGAAGCACTCTCTCGTGGTGTATACAACACCTTCACACAAGACAATCTGCGCTACTCACAGAATGCTCCGCTCAACATGTACGACGAGGTTAATACACGTTGTAACCTTCCCGCTCAGATAGACATCGAAGCCGTTGAGGGTGCAGAGTATCGCTTTATAATGGTAGCCAAAGGTGGTGGTTCGGCTAACAAGACCTATTTCTACCCCATGACCAAAGCTACCATCCAAAACGAAAGCACATTGTTGCCTTTCCTCGTTGAAAAGATGAAGAGTCTCGGAACGGCAGCTTGCCCTCCATACCACATCGCATTCGTCATCGGTGGTACCTCGGCCGAGAAGAACTTGCTTACCGTAAAGCTCGCATCTATCAAGTATTACGACAACTTACCCACCACAGGCGACGAGACCGGACGTGCTTTCCGCGACATCGACTTGGAGAACAAGTTGCTTGAAGAAGCCCACAAGATTGGCTTGGGTGCACAGTTTGGCGGTAAGGCTTTGGCTCATGACATCCGCATTATCCGCCTTCCACGCCACGGAGCAAGCTGTCCTATCGGTATGGGTGTAAGTTGTTCAGCCGACCGAAATATCAAAGCTAAAATCAACGCCGATGGTATCTGGTTGGAAAAAATGGACGACAACCCCTCAGAACTGATTCCTGAAGAGTATCGTAAACCCGGAGAGGGCGCACAGGGTATTACCATCGACCTTGATAAGGGTATCGATGCTGTACGTGCAGAACTCACTAAATACCCTGTATCTACTCGTGTGAACCTCAAAGGTACCATCATCGTGGCTCGCGACATAGCCCATGCTAAGCTCAAAGCTCGCTTGGATGCTGGCGAAGATATGCCACAATACTTCAAAGACTATCCTATCCTCTATGCTGGACCGGCCAAGACTCCGGAGGGATATGCCTGTGGTTCGATGGGGCCAACCACTGCCAACCGCATGGATCCATACGTAGATGAATTCCAAGACCATGGTGCCAGTCTCGTGATGATAGCCAAAGGCAATCGTACACAAGCTGTTACCGATGCATGCCAAAAGCATGGTGGCTTCTATTTGGGGACCATCGGAGGCGTAGCCGCAGTCCTCTCACAGAGTTCAATCAAGAGCATCGAGTGTGTGGAATATCCCGAACTCGGCATGGAAGCCATTTGGAAGATTGATGTAGAAGACTTCCCTGCTTTCATCTTGGTAGACGATAAGGGCAATGATTTCTTCAAACAACTGAAGCCTTGGAGCCCCAGCTGTCCTATGAAGTAAACACTTCGAGTTTCAATATAAAAATCCCTGCACCATTAAGGTTGCAGGGATTTTTTGTTTAACATTCTCATGTTAGGGGGCAGAAGATACCAAAAGAAATCGCTACCTTTGCCCCCATCACTACTAATACAAATTTTTCAAAACATCAAATGGATAAGAATAACATCTATCTAGCCTCTAAACCGCGCTACGAAATACTCGACGGACTGCGTGGATTGGCGGCATTAATCGTCGTGGCTTTCCATCTTTTTGAAACCTACTCAGCCGGTCCTAAGTTCCAAATCCTCAACCATGGCTATCTAGCTGTGGACTTCTTTTTCGTCTTATCGGGCTTCGTGATAGGCTACGCATACGATGATCGTTGGGACAAGATGTCTACTTGGAATTTTATCAAGCGTCGTTTAGTACGCCTTCACCCCATGGTTATCTTCGGTTCTTTCTTCGGTATGTGCATGTTTTACTTTGGTGCCAGCGAGGTATTCCCGATGATTTCAAACACTCCTTGGTGGATGGTTATCGTCGTATTCCTCTTCACCTGCACCATGATACCGTTGCCCAAGTCGATGGATATACGCGGATGGACAGAGACCAATCCACTCAACGGACCAGCATGGTCGTTACAATGGGAGTATTTGGCCAACTTGCTTTATGCTCTTATCATTCGCCGTTTCTCCAAGAAAATGCTCATGGTGTGTGTCGCTCTCTTTGCTTTGCTCACTGTCAACCTATGTTTAAACATTGACCTCGGCGGCATTTTGAAGCCTCGCGAATATGCCATTTATACCGTGATAGGTGGTTGGAGCCTTACTCCCGACCAACTCTTAATAGGCAGCACACGCCTGCTCTACCCCTTCTTCATGGGATTGCTCATCTCTCGTATGGGACGACTGATAACCATTCGTGCTGGATTCTGGTGGTGTTCACTGCTTGTTGCCGTCTTACTCGTGATGCCTTATGCCGGCGCCGAAGGCTCTCCTTGGCTCAATGGCGTTTACGAACTCATTGTCATCTTGGCTTGTTTCCCACTCATTGTTGCTATAGGCGCAGGCAGTAAAGTCACCGACAAGCACTCGGCAGCTGTATGTAAATTCTTCGGAGAGATTTCCTACCCGCTCTATATCACCCATTATCCACTGGTATATGCACAGATGGCATGGAAAGAAACACATCCCGACGCTCCCCTACATGCCCACATCATGTTGTCGGTAGGCCTCTTCTTCATCGCTATCATGCTAGCCTACGCTTCTTACAAACTCTACGATATGCCAGTAAGAGAGTGGCTCAAAGGCAAACTATTTGCTAAGAAAGCAGTTGCATAATAGCCTTTTGAATTTCTTTCAAAAGGTAATAAGATACAAAAAGGGCTATCTTCCGAATAAGGAGACAGCCCTTTTATCTTATATATTAATCACTATATTTCTGTCATTCAGAGAATTTGGTTCTGCTTAGCGACTCAATATTACTGACTTGTCAGTACGACTCACCTTGCAACGATAGAGATCTGATATAACAACCATGCACTTACCAAAATCCGACGAAGGCAGTGTGCCGGTGAAATAATCGTCGGTATTGACATTCTTCAGTTCTATTTCAACACCATAGACAACACTCAACTTCTGCACCACCTGCCGTAACGGCACACTATGGAACACCAATTCATGGCGTTGCCAAGCTGTATAATAAGCCTCATCTTCATCAAATGGCTCCACCGAAAAGTGTCCGGTGTGACGGTTAAGCACACATCGTTCGTGAGGTTTCACTGTAATTTGCTCCTGTGTTTTCATAGAACGGAGAGACACAGAACCCTCGAAAAGGCACAACGTCACCGTAGCCGACTGTGGATAATTAGTGAGATTAAATTTCGTTCCAGTCACTGTGACACTCATATCGGGCGTGTGAATGATGAACGGATGACGACTATCACGATGCACTTCAAAGTAACCTTCGCCTTGAAAATCTATCTCTCGTTTGTTAGGTGTGAAGACCTGAGGCCGATACGATACTGTAGATTGCTCGTTTACCTGCACATGTGTACTATCGGGAAAAGTAATACTTGTCTGCTCACCATGGCGCGTAGAGATGGTTAGAAGGTTATCGGTGGATCGCAAACGTTCGTAGCTTAAATAGCCTAACCCTATCAAACAGATAGGCAATAGCACCACAGCCACTCGCTCTAAGATGTGCCACAGCCGACGATGCAATGTCTGTGAACCACTGATTTGCTCATCCAAACGCTCTTGAATGGCATCTATCTCAGCCTCATTGACGTGTGATGTATCAATATCCTCCTGCCAATGAGCTTCCATGGCAGCGCCCTGTTCAGCATCAGTCGACTGGTTTACAAATTCACGGAACTGCAATAATTCCTCCTTTGTCAACCTTCCGGTCCTATATTTTTCCTCTATATTGGTCATAACCTTATCTTTATTATTATTGGAATAGACATGAAATCATGTAAGATATACCGATTTTTATGCTTTATTAACAAATCATCAGCCATAACGTAAACGCTCCATAGCCCGCTCGATTGATGAAAGCCATCAGCTGCTTAAGCCCTAATGACAATTGGTTCCTCACCGTTTGTTCTTTCAGATTCATGAGTTCGGCAATCTCTTTGATACTTTTCTGCTCGAATCGCGACAACTCTATGACTCGCCGCTGTGTGGGTGGAATCTGCTCAAGTCCATTCCTGATGATGCGTACAAAGTCGTCATAATCCATCTGTGCGCCGTTGCTCTCTGTACCAAGACTGTCTACATAGTCCACGTAGTCTTCAAAACGAGGACTGTTAAGAGTAGCCCTGTAAGCATTGATAAGCAGATGGCGTGCTTTGATAAAGAGCAGTTTGAACAGTGTTTTCTCCTGTTTTATCTCGTGACGATGAGTCCATATCCAGATAAAGGTATCTTCCACTATCTCACCCGCAGTCTCGTTATGATGACAATATTCCATGGCAAAGGCCATAAGTCTATGTGCATACATGCGATAAAGATTGTCAAAAGCCCATTGAGAGTCGTGTTTGAGCAGCCAAATCAGCATATCTTCTTTTGTTGATGTCATGTTCATGTGATGCCACTTATTTTATTAGGTTCTTTCAAAAGGTCATATCGTTAAAAGACTAACTGTTTTTCAGAACTCAAAAGTAGGCAAAACCAAACAGAAAACCAAACTTTATGCCTAGAAACATACTCTTATCTATCACTTCAACTCTTATCTATCGTATTTGCCAACCGCCGTTCGGAAGATTCAATCAACTCGTCCGAAGGAGGTTGGCAATTGACACTTATTTCACCATTTAGCGAAGGATGTCGGCCACAAGAGCCTCCATCTGTACCTCATTGAGCTTCACCGGCGTGTAGTTCACCGGCTTTTTGCTCCATGCAATTTGGTATCCATAGTAGTCGGGCTCTATCATCTCGATACCCCGAACACGCTGACGCCATACGTCGACAAACATTTTCCACTCTTCATAATAGAGAGTTTTGAGCATACCACTCCACTCTTTAGCTGCATAGTCGTGCACGGTAGTATTGGGATTCCAGTCAGGTCCCCAGAAGGTTAACTGCATTTTAGCATTCTTCAGAGCCAAAGCGCGGTCGCCCTCCGTCTTCCCGAAACACGCTGCTTTACCCAACCACCGGTCTAAGGTGAATCCCTTGCTTTGGGCAAGGAGGGTATCCTGACGCAACAAAAGGTGGAGGAAACGGTCGGAAGTACGCTCAAATCGAGCCACATCCTTAGCCTCAATAGCTGCTATCATGTCATCATAAGCGCGGTTTCCCTTATCCGATTGCACCTGACGCAGCAAATCAAACATATCGTAGGAGTAAGTTTCTGAATTGGAAAAGGCCGCACGTGCTTTCATAAAGCGTTTCACACCTTCCTTAAAGAAGTCCATATCATAGTATCGGGCACGTACTCCCCACGATGAGGTATTGACTACTTTAGTACCCGGACGAGCGCAGAACACGCTCTCAGGAAGACCATATTTCTCAGGCACACTGGCATAGATGGTCTGCAAGAAAATGAGCCAAGCAGCATAAATATCCTCATTGAAAGCTCCATAACGATAGGTAATGTAAGACCGAAGCCATTCTTCTACATTGATTTTGCCGTCGGTCATGGGGGCATGGAGCACCAAATCGTAGACCACCGGATTGTTGTTGATACCCTCAGGCATGATACCTACACCTTTCAAACAGTTTTTATAAGGGCTATGGCGTACCTTATCTATCTGCAGGGCAATGCGCTGTAACTTACCATACATGCCACATTGTTCGCCAAAATTAGACACAACACACCATATAAAAGGAGTACCGCCATAGGCCTGTGTCTGCTCCCACACTTCAGAATTCTCACCGAAAAGATCGACCACCAACACTTTTTCGCGATTAAGTTTAGCTAATAATGCCGGCTTAGGATTGCCACTCCACCCCTGTAATACCCATGTACTTCCGGGGAAATGACGCTCCATGGCGCTTTGCACTGCCAAACCGCAGTCTGAAACATTCAGCGTTCCAGTGAGTCCACCTTCGTGGAAGAGGTCGCCTCCAAAGTATTTCAGGTTAGTACCATAGAGCTTTTTCATCTCATGATAATACACGTCGGCCATATCTCCAAAGAGTTTACCGGTAGGCTTGAGGATGTCTGGGCGCTCGAAGAATCCCCACATACCTTGTGGAATCACGGCATCGGCATGTCGATCGCGAATACTTCTAGATACCATACCATAGAAACCTTGCATCACCGGTCGTATGCCCAATGCCTCCATGCGCCCCAACAATCGACGAGCCATCTGTGCCTGACCGTCTATAAAAGTCTGTGACACAGGACCACCCCAACCTTCCAAATTGCCCATAAGCCACCAAGCTGTATAACCGGGACCGGGAATAAAATTGCGAATTTGCAGTTCGGTGACGCCAAACTTGCGGAGTGTGTTCTGCCAAACCTTTTCCATACCGATGGGCATGAGCATCAAATTGACACCATGAAGAGCCATCCAATCTAATTCATGCTCCCAGTCTTCCCATTGGTAGAACGACATGGTATAGTTGAAAGTGCAATAATTAAGGGCATAACGCAATGGCATGTCAACTCGACGAGTTACAGGTGAGGTTATTTCGGGCAAACGATTGACCGGTCCAAGGTTATCTCCCATGTGCGACATGGAACGGTGACAGTAGTCTTCCAAATAATGGTTGAGCCCCATACAAGCCACATTCTCGCCTGTAGCTTTGATAATGAGTTTACCATCATGCGTAGCCAAGGTGAAAGTTTCAACCTTATCGGTCTGTGGCAGCAACTCAAACATCACCTTATCTTTAAGCCATGGTACGCGACGGTCTACCAATGACTGTACACCGGCGAAGCGATTATCGGCCATGCCCATGACGGTAGTCAACCAAAATGATAACAACAACAGTATATGCTTCTTCATTCTGAATATCTTCTAAAAGATGATTATATCACTATTTCACTTCTATTTCTTTTTTACATTCCTTGCCTCGGCGGTCTTTCCACGTCAGTAGATACTTCCCACGGAAGCCACGGAAACGCAAGGTACGGTCTTTTGCCAAACGAGTTTCAAACTTTGTCTTCCACTCTTGATTGATAAGATTATCTAAAACGGTATAGGCAGGCTTCTCAACCATGTGCTTATCGTAAATACCTGAGTAGGAAGGCTCGCCCGAAGCACCACCACCATCAACCACATTCCACCACGTAATGGCTTCTACCGTGGGATAACTGAACCACAACCGATACAAATTGCGAGCTATCACAGCCTGAATCAGCTTGCCATGCTCAGTGGTATCGGGTGCGCAAACTGTTACTTCACTGATGTGAATTGGCAAATCTGTAGCCTTCAGACAATCGAGTTTTGCTTGCAAAAGTGCTGGTGAGATGTAGGGGTCTTTGCCTTTTGCGATGTCGGCAGCTTCCAAAGGATCGAAAATGTGCATTTCTATACCGATGTGATCTATCTTCGAACCACGACACAAAAGATTGCGGGTCAGCTCGGCATAGCGACGATGCAAATCCACCGGGCCATGAAGGTCTACGTCGTTGATATTCAGTTGTACCGAAGATGGAAAATACCGGCGTGCCCATTGAAAGCATTTGAAGGTGTAATCATCGGGCATAAGTCCTCTGTTAGCTTGATCAATGGGTTCATTGACCACATCCCACAACTTCACCCGGTCGCCATATCGCTGTGCCAACCGATGAATATGGGCCTGAAAAAGACTGTCCATCACATGGCGGTCTTCGGGCATCCACGTGGGATGACCATGCAGCCGCAAGCCATAAATGATGGCATGTCCCTTGGTCAATATACCTTTCTGATTGCAAAAATCAACCATCGGATCGGTTGGAGGTCTACGATAAACATACGAACTACCGCCCTCGAAGCGTGGTTTCCCTTGCTCCAGTTCAAGCATTTTCCAATAAAATGGAATGGTTGCGGCATTGAACAGCGAACCGAAAGTGTTTTCGTATTTCCGATTCATAGCCTCAGTAGCCAACTGTCCGTAAACAAAAAGGTTACCACCGAAGATAAACGAATGAGTCAGTTGTTCCACACGGATTGTCGTACCCGGCTTTACCTCCGGCAATTCGATGGTAGCCGTACCCTTCCTATACAGCTCAATATCATGGTCGATGGCAGCTTGTAGAGAATCGTTCCACATCTTCCAGTAGTCTGGCGCCATCACATGACATACGTCTTCGGCCGCTCGATGAGGCACTTGAGCGGAAGAAAAGGAACAGATAAAGCTGAAAAGAAAAATAAAGAATAGGTATTTCATAAATATATCGTTTTAAGTATGTCGTTCTTCATAAGCTTTACGAGCTTCGCCCAATAGTGTAATGCCTTTTAGAATGCGCTCTCTGTTTTCCTCTATCGTAGGCTTCCACCACGTCTGCAAGAAACCTTTAAGGTGTTGCCGACTGATATATTTCTCTGCGAAAGCCACGGTGTTGGCTATACTTTTAGGATTTTCAAAATGATAACTACCAGTCGGAATTTGGTCGTAACCATGTTTTTCTAAATCAATATACTGCCTCACCATGTCCCATTCGGGATTAAACTCTTCATCATAATACCAATTACTCTGCATCACGCTCTTAGGCATCTTACTGAAAAACTGGTCGGGATGGTGCCACAACATGTAGTCGGGCCAGAGCCAAGCCTGCGCATGCCGGCGCTCACATTCCTTCACCAGAAACATGAAATCGTGCCACCAAGCATCATTTTTGCGCACCACCACATGCTTGTAGGTACTCTGCATATTGTAGCCTTCTTCATCCATTCCGATGTGGAACAGGCGAGGCTGGCCGAAAATACTACACACTTCGGCTATCATATCCGAACAGAAACGATAGTATTCATCGGTAGAAACCATCTTGGAGTATTCCTTCATCCAGGTATCATGCCCTGCGGAGAAGTTTAATTTGGGTATCGGCTCTATACCCAACGACCGCATACGTCGCAACTCCTGCTTCAAACGGGCAACCGTCCAGGCTCCATTGACGGCTATTTCGGGATGCCGCTGGTATCTTATGGCATCACCCAGATCAATAACAACCATGTTTACACCGCTCTTGCCCATCAGTTCGATGGCGTCATTCCATAGCGGTTCGCTCAGTTCCAAGTCGGGTCGATAGCCTCGGAAAGGGCGTCCCGGCCATATATACTCCTCCCACATGTTGAAACTAAGATGGATTAAACATCCCCATATCAATCTGTCTTTCATACCTTCGCTCTCCTTTTATTTTCATATTCCGAACGTGCGGCTCCTATCAAGTCAATCCCTTGTAGGATAGGCGCACGATAAGTTTCTATCGTCGGCTTCCAGAATGTCTGCATAAAGCCCAACAGATGATTGCCGTCAATATGCTCGCTACAGAACTTCACCGTATTTCCAATGCTCTTGGGGTTCTCTTGATCAAAACTACCGGTGGCCATTACGTCATAGCCTTCACGGGCCAAATCAAGATAAGAACGGATAGCCACATCGTTGATAGAGAACTTCTCGGTGTACCACCAATTACATTGTACCACCGACTTGGGCATCATCTTGAAGAAATCATCCGGATGGTGCCACACGTAATCAGCCCATACGCAAGGGCGAACGCCCCGTTTCATGGCTTCGCCGATGTAGAAATACAAGTCGGCCCACCATGTTTCCTGCTGCCGTATCACGATATAATCGGACAGTTGGTAGTCGATTCGTTCTTCGTCCATGCCGAAATGAATAAAGCGAGGCGTATCGAAGAGCGCGATGGCTTCGGCTATCAAGTCGGCGCAAACTTCATAATACTTGGCCGATGACACCATTTTTGAATACTTACCCAGCCACGCATCATGTGTCGTAGAAAAGTTAAACATCGGAATAGGCTCTATTCCTGCCTTCCTAATCTTGATCAACTGTGCCCGCAACTGTTCGTGTGTCCACGAATGAGCCAAGGAAATCTCGGGATGACTGTGCCAAGCCAACGAATCATCCAGATTGATAAAAAGCATGTTTACATGGTTTTTAGCCATGCGTTCGATGGCCGCGTTCCACACAGCCATATCGGGTTCAAATTCTGTTCGTAGTCCTCCATACAGTTTTATTTGGCCTGCAAAATTAAAGGAAAGATGCATCAGACAAGCCCAAAACTTCTCTCCTGAAGACTGGGACTCCGCAACTTGCTCTACCAGAGAAGTACCCAACAGCACCTTGGGCAAGGTTGCAGCCATGCCAAATGCTGTCGCACGCTTCAAAAAACTACGTCGATCCATAAATATTTATTCTATAATATTGCCGTTGTTCGGTAAAATTAAAGTCGATATACCTTATCTTTTGATGGATTACCAGCGTGTGGTAATCCATCGTTTGTGTATTTTTTAATCGTAACCTGCGTTCTGAATGACCACGCCTTTACCATCTAGGATAACGCTCTTGGGTAAAGGATAAACTTCCTTCGCCTTTTCGGCATAAGGAGAACCGTTGATGGTCTTGGCATATTCTATGAATTTATCCAGTCGAATAAGGTCGGCACGATACTGTCCGTTCTCGCACCAGAACTCATGACAACGCTCCTTGAGCAACACTTCGACAAACTTTTCATCCGTGTCAATGGCCGAATAATCTATACTTGCTATACCCGCCCGCTCACGAATAACGTTGATATACTTCAAAGCCTCCTGCTTATCGACAGCCGAAGCTCCAGGCTTGCGATACAAAGCCTCTGCCAAGGACAGATAGACGTCGGCATAACGATAGAGAATGGGGTCTATCTTGCTACGTCCGCTATTGCTAAACAGGTCGGTATCGTAGCCATATTTCATGGGGATGGGGCCGAGGTCAAGATTAGGATAATCGCCTCGCTTTACGAGTTTTCCGGTCTTGTTGCTCGTGTATTCGGCCAAAAGATAGGTGCGGCGCACGTCGTTTGCTTCAAAACCGTCGTAGAAATGCCAAGTACTCGTCAAACTATGGTAGCCGCCTTTCATGCCATTGCTTCCAAAATCAGACGGCAATACAAACATGTGCCAGTCATTCCAGCTTACCATTTCGGTATTAACGGGCAAGGCAAAGATGATTTCCTTATTAGTTTTTCCCTGTCCGCCTACCTCAAACATCCGTGTATAACTCGGCTGCAACTGATAACCAAAGGAAGGTTGCATCAGTTCACGGGCTAACGTTTCCACTTTTGCATAATAACTCTTGTCGTCCTTTGTCTCATGCAAATACAGACGAATAAGCAGCATCTTGGCCAGTCCGGTGCTGAACCTACCATATTCAACCGCATTGGGAGACGGCAGGTTTTCAGCCGCATAAAGCAAGTCCGCCTCTATGAATTTCACCATTTCTTCACGAGACATGCGTGGCAAAGGCTTATTTTCACGTGGAGTTTCCAGTAGTTTCTGTGGCGCAATGATCAAGGGGCCAAACATATCATAAAGCGTATAAGAGATAAAAGCACGGGCACACCGCACTTCGGCTGTCATCTTTTTCTTTTGTGCTTCATTCAAAGAAGTAGCATTTTCGATATAAGCTAAATCCGACGTGCAACGACTAATATCATTGGCAAAGCCATCACGAAAGCCACCACCCGATGGATCCTTCTCCGTATAATAGAATCCGACCAAGTAATCGTCGGTAGAATTCCAGTCCAGATCGTGTTGTTTCTTAAAAATATGACTACGGGCAGTCAGTATTTCGGTAGTCGCGTCATTAAGGGCGACACATCCTCGGTCGTCTGTGGCGAACAAGCCATCGAACCAACTGGAGCGAATAGAGCGATAGCATTCGTTCACAAGTGTGGTATAATCGCTCTCAACCTTGGGAAATAGTTCGCTATTCATCTCGGAATAATCCACCGGATTCAGGTCGGCACATCCTGTAAACATGGTGGTAGCCAAACTTAAAGCCACCATACAGGATACATATTTGAATTGTTTGAAAGGTTTCATAATATAATGCTGTTGAAATATTAAAATGTGATGTTCACGCCAAAGCTATAGGTCTTGGCGTTGGGATAGGCAGCCTCATAGGCATCAGTCTCTGGATCAAGCCCATCATAAGGCGTAATCACAAAAAGGTTATTGGCCGAAAGATGCACGCGTAGACTATTGATAAATCCAACCTTACTCAACAATTTCTTAGGCAAATTGTAGCTCAACGACACGTTTTGCAAACGGATGAACCATGCGTTCTGATAGAAAAAGTCACCACTCGTATAGTATTTGCCACGTCCCATGTTGTAGAATGCGCTTGGATATCGGGAAGAAGGATTGGTCGGTGTCCAGCGTTCAAGATTGGTTTTCAAACCATTTATTCCTGAGCCTGCCACACCATAGCTGTTAATACCGTAAAAGGCCATCGTGGGATCTTCTATCTTTCGATCGAACATACCATTGAACATGAACGAAAATTCAAAGTCTTTGTAGCGGAATACATTGTTGAGACCAGCCAACCATCCAGGGTCTCTTGAACCAATAAGTTTGGTATCGGCATCATCTATCTTGCCATCGGGAGCTCCGGTAAGTATAAAGTGCCCGTTTTCATCGGTCATTGGATTGCCCGAAGCATCGCGCTTATAACCGTCAAGGTCTTTGATGACAACCTGACCCGGCAGCAAATCGGGCTGAGCAGCAGGAGCTTTTTCGCCTATTTGTAAGATATGGTCGGCTCTACGTGCGTAGATGGGACGAATAGGATCATTGGCCCGCTCATAGACAGCAGGCTTCCAATCGGGTGTACGCTCCTTCCATTTATCGCGATACATGGTAAATGTAAAGTTGGTAGTCCAACCAAAGTCTTTCGTTTCAATATTACGAGTATTAAGCATTACTTCGATTCCTCGTCCCTGTGTTTTACCGATATTCGACATTACCTTGGGAAGTTCTTGGTAAGAGTTGAGCAGACGATAGTTGAGCAAGTCGGAAATAGTGCGTTGGTAAATATCTATCGAACCACTGATACGTCCCTTTAAGAAACCAAAGTCAAGACCTAAGTTCCATTCCTCGGTGGTTTCCCACTTCAAGTCGGGATTATCAAACTTACCTTTCTTTACACCGATAACGGTCTTATGGTCACCGTTGACATAGGAATTCTCGGCTGCGAAACTTGCAAAGGCACTGGTTCCGATGTCGGCATTACCCGTCTGTCCCCAACTGAGACGCAGTTTTAGATTCGAAAGCCATTTTGTCTGCTTCAAGAAACTTTCTTCATTGATAAGCCAACCTAAAGCAACAGAGGGGAAATAGCCCCACTTATTGTTCTTGGCAAACACGCTGGCACCATCGGCACGCATGGTTCCCGTAAAGAGATAGCGATCCATGAGTACGTAGGAAGCACGCATAAAATAAGATTCCATCTTGTTTTTCGTAGCGTTGGACTTGGTTATCTTGGTTCCCGTTCCGGCGTCAATATTGTTATAAAGAAAAGCGTCAGTCAGGAAGTTGTTGTTTCCCAACTCGGATATATCATTGTTAAATTCTTCGTAGGAGGCACCCACCATGAAATTAACATTGTGGATATCGGCCAAAGTCTTGTGATAAGTGGCCGTAGCTTCTGCCAGATACTGATCGTTGTTTGTATTATAAATATAGGCTACTCCACCGTTGGCATTACCATTTACGGTTGTGCGAGGTTGGTAAGTCTTACGATCTATCTGCGCATGATCTATACCCAAGGCACCACGCAACAGCAAATCTTCTAACGGACGAGCCTCTATATAGACGTTACCGATTAATCGATTAGTGCGTCCTTGGTCGGTATTCGTCAGCAACGAGTACGGGTTAGGCTGTTTGGCCAACAGGGGATTGACAGGATAAGTACCCGTTTCGACATCGTAGGCTTTCACCTCCGGACTCATCTGAATGGCCGAGCGGATAATACCGGAGTTCTCATAACGTGCAGCCCCCAATTGTGTATTATCATTATTGATACGTGTCATCGTCAGGTTCAAACCAGCTTTGAATATCTTGAGAAAGCTCTGGTCGATGTTGGTTTTCAGCGTGTATCGAGTCAAACCGGAGTTCTTCACGATACCTTTTTGGTCGAAGTAGTTGAACGACAGCATATACTGTGTTTTGTCACTACCGCCCTGCAGGTTGACGTTGTGCTCATTGATACGGCCGTTACGCGTAATCAGTCCGAGCCAGTCGGTACCCTCTCCGGCTGCCGCAATCTGCGCATCGGTATAAGGATAACTCAATTTTATCCCGTTATAGGGATTAGCAGCTACCTCTTTCATTGTCTTTGTGCCGTATGGAGCTACTCGGTTGTTCCACATATAGTTTTCTAAGGCCATATCGTTACGCACCTGCATCCACTCTTTCAACGACAGCAGATTATAGATATCGGAATATTTCTGATAAGAAAAGTCATACGAATAAGACACTTTAGCACTACCGGTCTTACCACGCTTGGTCGTGATGAGAACTACACCGTTGGCCGCACGTGCACCATAGATGGAAGTGGCGGAGGCGTCTTTCAATACTTCTATCGACTCAATGTCATTCGGATTTAGGAAGTTGAGTATGCTTTGTGTTCCCGGACTCATCTTTTTATCACCACCATCCGGCTGGTCAAGTTTTGCAATAGGAAAACCATCAACAATATACAAAGGGTCGTTGCCGGCGTTGACACTGCCCGCGCCACGTATAAGAATGTCGATACCTCCACCGGGTTGAGCACTGTTCTGACGTACATAAAGGCCGGCAGCCTTACCACCAAGTGCCTGCCCTACCGACGAAATTCCGTCGAATTTCATGTCATCGGCTTTCAACATGGCGATAGAACCGGTAAGATCGCGCTTACGTTGAGTGCCATAACCTACGACCACAACCTCGTCGAGCGACTCCATATTCTCTTGCATGACCACGCTTAGATTATCTTTCGGGCGCACACGAACCGTTTGGAAACCCACATAACTGACTTCCAACACATCTCCTTCTTCTGTATCGAGGACAAACTTCCCATCTAAATTGGTAGATGCCCTGCGATTCTTGCCCACCACCTGTACTATGGCGCCAATAACAGGTTCACCCTGTGCGTCGGTCACCATACCACTAGCCTTACTTGCTTTCTTGTTGCGAGACTTCGCATCTACCTTAGGCGAGATGATAATAGTTGAGGGTTGAACCCATCTGTATTCCAATCCACGTTCCTCAAGGATTTCTTTCAACACAGCCTCTACAGTGACATTCTGCTTCTGAAGACTCACGGGGGCACAGCCATCTAGCGTCACATCGCGATAGCTAAACTTGTACTGAGTTCGTTTTTCAATTTCGCTTAATGCCTTCTTCAAACTCACTTGGTTGAGTTTGAGCGATACCTTCTGTTGTTGTGCTACTATTTGGAGGGGATTCCCCATTAACAGTGCAGCCAAAACATAGGCAAACATTCTCGATTTTATTAATCCACACATAAGCTTTAGGTTAAATTATTACATAGGTTAGTATATTTATGATGGTATTCATGACAATGCTGCTTTCATCTCATCACATCTAGATGGTTCGTGTTTTCTTGGTAGCCGGCGGAACACTTTTGCTCACGTCGTGTCTCGTCATTATATTAAGATTAGACACAGCTAACCTCATTTTATAACTAAAAATATGAATTTATTTTTTCTTTTACTGAAAACTTATCTCGAAAAAGAGCCTCACATCCGTATTTAAATAGAAGATTATCCAACAAAAAACTTGACCATCAATGCAAGAAAAGGCTAATTTACACATTTATATAGAAACTAACAAACATGGAATGAAATATGCAAGAATAACACTCTAACTTTCAGTTACACTAAGAAGATAGACTGGGTGCAGTCGTACACCACTCGCCCAATACTGCTCATCGTAGTCGACTATCAATACAAATCGATTTCAATGAAGACACAAGGGCGCCTGTCTTAGAATCCTAGAAGAATAAATTAAACTCAAGTCTGAGCCTCTGTCACTTTGGTGCAGAGGCTCTTCACTTTTGCCGCCTCGCCTTTGCAGCGATGCTGAACAAGCCATGCAACAAACCTGCGAAACCGTTGCAGCAATTTAAGTTTATAAGTCTTCAAGTTGATGAGTTATTGAATTGTGGGTAAAAGAGAGTATTACTATGAAGCGAATCAAGAAGAATAAGCGATGGTTGAAATATTATGATTCTCTTGATAGATACATTTTTAATTCTGTATTTTTGTAAAAAAGAAAAATTATATGATGGAAATTGGAGACAAAGTATTGGTTTCACCCGATCTAACCCATCTTGCCGACTGGATAGAAGGAGAAGTTATCAAGGTAGAAAACAATCCATATGCAGGAATTGTTATTTCTGCACAGACCGCAGATGGGAATATATTCTTTGGCTATCAAGACTGGTTTAAGAAATCTGTTCGAGATATTAGAGGATTTAAAGTAGAAAGTTGGTCTGATTTTACAGATTTAGTGAAAAAATCATAGTTTCCATCTTTTTTTGCTCCAACAGCACGGATTTCACTGAAAAAGCAATACCTTTGCAGCGGTTTACAGACTGTAGGCTAAGGGGTGCCACGACATTTCGTGGCTGAGAATAGACCCTCTGACCTGATCCGGGCAATGCCGGCGTAGGGATAAGGACATGAAAAGTGCCCCTTTTTGTGTATTTTTATTTTAGTGTTTTCATGAAAAAAAGTGTATTGTTCGTGTCTGTGCTCGCCTGCACAGCAACAGTTCATGCAATTAATCCCAAACAAGAAAAGATTGATACGTTGCGTACTTACGAGCTACAAGACGTACAAGTGACATCTACACGCGCCAACAAAAAGACGCCGGTGGCTTATCACGACCTCAATCAAAAGCAAATCAAAGCCGTAAACTTCGGCCAAGACGTGCCTTTCCTGTTATCACTCACCCCATCGGTCACCATGACTTCAGATGCCGGAAACGGTATCGGTTACACGTCGTTGCGTGTACGTGGTACCGACCCTTCGCGTATTAACATCACTTCAAACGGCATCCCTATGAACGACGCAGAGAGTGCTCAAGTGTTCTGGGTGAACATGGGCGACTTTGCTTCGAGCGTTCAGAGCATGCAGATACAGCGCGGTGTGGGTACATCAACTAATGGTTCGGGAGCCTTCGGAGCCACGCTGAATATGCAAACAGAGAATATCGGACTGAAACCCTATATCGGATTGGATCTTTCGGGTGGATCGTACTATTCGCATAAGGAGACATTGCGCTTCGGAACCGGACTGCTGGGTGGCCACTGGGGAATCCAAGGTAGACTGTCGAACATCGGTAGTAAGGGTTATTTGGACCGTGCTTTCACCAAACTAAATTCTTATTTCGTACAGGCAGGATACTTCGGCGACAACACGATGGTGAAGTTTATCACCTTCAACGGTATGGAACAGACCTATCATGCTTGGAATTATGCGTCGAAATACGAGCAAAGTCTGTATGGACGTAGATATAATTCGTGTGGCGAATACTGCGATCGTGACGGCAATGTACATTATTATGACGGACAGACCGACAACTATCACCAACAACACTATCAGTTAATATGGAACCAAGTTATCAATCGTAACTGGAACCTCAACGCAGCTTTACATTATACCAAAGGCCAAGGCTATTACGAAGAGTATAAAAGCAAGCGCTCGTGGGCACAATTCCGCTTGACTGAAGATTGGAACATGTTGGGCGATTTAGTACGCCAAAAGAAGATGGATAATGATTTCTACGGAGCTATTGCGAGCCTGAACTATAACAATCTGAGCGGATTAACGGCTACAATAGGCGGTGGTTGGAACAAATACGAGGGCGATCACTTCGGCCGGGTGAAATGGGCAGGAAGTCCATATTACGTAGTAAAGGACGCAAATGACAAGGAGACAAATCAGTATATCGTTTCGCCTGCACTCTCCCCCGATACGGAATATTATCGCAACTCATCGGAAAAGGTTGACGGAAACGTATATGGTAAGGTAAATTGGGAGTTCTACAAGGGACTGAGTGCATTCATCGATCTACAGTATCGCCACATAAGTTATAAGCTAAATGGGCCTACCGACAAGTGGGATGGAACGAAACAAGTGGTTTATGGTATGAAAGACAACTATGATTTCTTCAATCCCAAATTCGGATTGAACTACGATATTACAGCCAATCACAAGGTGTATGCATCGTATGCCATCGCACATAAAGAGCCAACTCGCAACGACTATGAGGATAACATAGGCACTCGTTTGAAAGCAGAGCAATTGAACGACTTGGAAGTGGGCTATAAATACCAGAGCAAAAAGTTCTCGGCAGGTGCCAACTTCTACTATATGAGCTATCGTAACCAATTTGTACTGACGGGAGAATTGAACGAAATAGGCGAAATGAAAGCCAGCAACGACAACTCAGGACATAGTTATCGCATGGGATTGGAGTTGGAAGCTTCATGGAAACCGGTCGATTGGTTCCGCTGGGATGCCAACACTACATGGAGTAAAAACCGTGCAAAAGACTGGACAGTGACCGACTCGAAGACAGAAAAGCCATTGAATTTGGGTGATACTCCATTGAGTTTCTCGCCCGATCTCATCTTCAACAACATCTTCTCGTTCGACTATAAAGGCTTCACAGCTAGTCTTCAGAGCCAGTATATCAGCGACCAATACCTCACTAATACAGGTTTTAAGGAGTATGTTTCGTATGGTAAAAACGGAGAGGAGACCAAGGTTAGCATGCTGATAGATGGACATTTCAACACCAATCTGAACTTGGCTTACCACTTTGGACTCAAAAAACTGGGCTTGAAAGATGCCACTATCGGTGTAACATTATACAATCTGTTCAGCGCCAAATATGATAATAACGGATGGGCAGCGCCCAACTACAAGGCCGATGGTAACGGAAAGGTCATCGCATATACCAAAGACAAACTCTACAAAGCAGGTTTTGCGCCCTCTGCCCCATTCAACTGGATGGCTCATCTATCCATCAACTTCTAAACAAACATACGATGCAAGAATTTCTAAACAGTCCCGACTTCCTGCTAACGCTGGATGTAATGGCCACCATCTTAGGCCTCATCTACATCTGGCAGGAGTATAATGCCAGCATCTATCTATGGCTTACAGGTATTATCATGCCCCTAGTAGACATCTTTCTCTACTATGAAGCAGGACTGTATGCCGATTTTGGTATGGCCATCTACTACACATTGGCAGCTATCTATGGGTATCTGGTTTGGAAATTCGGCAAGAAACGCAATCAACACGAGGGCGAAGAGATGCCCATCACTAGAATGAAAAAAAAGCTATGGTTACCTGTAACCATAGCTTTTCTCGTGACATGGGCCATTATTTTCCGGATTTTAATTACCTTTACCAACAGCAATGTTCCTATTACAGACAGTTTTGCCAACGCCTTAAGTTTCGTAGGCTTGTGGGCATTGGCACGTAAATATGTGGAACAATGGCTTGTTTGGATTGTTGTAGATGCTGTGCTGGCCGTGCTATATTTATATAAAGGTATACCATTTAAGGCTGGACTATATGCCTTGTACGTCGTGATTGCCATCATGGGATACTACAAATGGAAAAGAATGATGAACGATGGACTATCCACTCATAACGCCTGATACAGAGTTCGACGCCGTTGTATTGGCGGCAGGCGACTTCCCTACCCACTCATTACCATTAGCTATATTGGCTAAAGCAACATATCTATGCTGTTGCGATGGTGCTGCTGCCGAGTGTATTGATAGAGGCTACACGCCCGATGCCATCATTGGAGACGGCGATTCACTCTCTCCTGACTTAAAACAGCAGTATACCGACATCTTCCACGAAGTGCACGAGCAGGACGACAACGACTTGTCCAAAGCTACACGGCACTGTATGAGGCTAGGAATGCGTCACATTGCCTACCTTGGAGCAACGGGGAAGCGAGAAGACCATGCCTTGGGAAACATCTCGTTAATGGTGCGCTACCTAAAAAATATGGCCATACAACCAACCATGATAACCGATCATGGCCTGTTTACTCCTGCATATAAAGACTCTACCTTTGAGAGTTGGCCGGGGCAACAGATTAGTATTTTCAACTTCGGATGCTCACAAATCAAGAGCAAAGGACTGAAATGGCAAAGCTATGCGTATGAACAATGGTGGCAAGGTACACTGAATGAATCGCTTGGAGAAAAGATAGAATTTCATGCCAATGCCTACTATATGGTCTTCAGAGACTTTAAGTGATTCCTATATACATCCATTTCAAAATTCAAATATAATTTCATATTCTTTCCAAAAAAGATGAGGAAGATGTATGCTACATTCATTTTTTTATTTATCTTTGCAACTATAACGTGGTTTTTGGTTTGATACAGTGACCATGTATGACTTTTGAAAATTTTCGCATATATATAAATCTCACCTTTGTGAGAGGTTGTTTCTAAGCTCGTGAGAGTGCGGAAAGACTTGAGTTAATTTATTTTAGTAAATACCTAGCGCTGAGATCGTGAGATTATGGCGCTATTTTTTTGCCCTTATATTTGGGATTAAAAGGCACAAAAAAGCCTTGAATTTCTTCAAGGCTATATCATTTTACTTCTTTAGTTTAAAGGTATTCTCTATTGATACCAACTCATCGCTGAAAGAATGGTCGGTCTTTCTCCGTATTTCCACTTGCGAACAACTGTGAATAACGGTCGAGTGATCACGATTACCTACTAATTTCCCGATGCGAGAAGCAGGCATCTTGGTATATTTCTGAGCCAAATACATCGACACTTGGCGCGCTTCTACCAAGTCGCGTTTGCGACTTCTACTATTTACAGCGGTCGGTGTAACATTGAAATGATTGCATACAGCCTCCACAATCTCATCTATCGTCAAAGGTTTATCGTCTATCTTGACAGCCCGTTTGATAACTCGTTCGGCTAGTCGCATGTCTATATCGCAGTTGTAAACCACGCTATAAGCCAATAAAGAGTTGATAACTCCCTGCAAATCGCGGACACTTCCATTTGCTGTCGAAGCAATAAACATCACCACATCTTCAGGGATATGCAAGCCATCTCGATGAATCTTATTCTTCAAGATATCCACACAAAGCTCCACATTTGGCTTCTCCAACTCCGCTATCAAGCCACAAGAGAAACGGGTAAGCAATCGCTCGTTCATGCCTTTAAGGTCGACCGGAGGTCTATCACTAGCCAAAATGATACGCTTTCCGTTACGGAATAGGTGGTTAAAGATATGGAAGAAGGTGTCTTGTGTCTTAGTTGCGGTGGCCCACTCTTGTATATCATCAACTATCAACATATCTATGGTCTGATAGAAGTTGATGAAATCGTTGGTCGTATTCTGTAAAACAGCATTCGTATATTGCACCTGAAAGAGTCGGGCACTGATATATAGTACTCTCTTTTCCGGATACAACTGATGCGTTCTCAACCCTATAGCATTAATAAGGTGGGTTTTTCCACAGCCTGAAGGACCATAAATAAACATCGGGTTGAACTGGTTATTACCCGGATGTTCGGCTATTGAGAGTCCCACACTGCGTGGAAGCTTGTTGCTATTGCCCTCCACATAGTTCTTAAAAGTAAGATGTGGGTTCAGTTGAGAGTCGATTTGTTGCGGTTGAGCGGCATCAAGTGTCGTCGGAGATTGATTTGCATTCTTCTTTGGAGTGCGCTCCACAGCATCTGCCGGATCAGCCATTAAGTCCTGAGAAAGCTTATGTTCCTTATCAGTAACGACACGGTAACGCAATTGCACACCCTCTCCGAAGGTACGACAAAGCACTTTACTCAGCAGGTCTATGTAGTTTTCTTCCAGATATTCATATACAAATAAGCTGGGAACCTGCAAAAGAAGCGTTTTCGTCTCCGCATCGAATGATTCGTAGGCAATCGACTTGAACCATGTCGCAAATTGCTGTTGGCTCACATTTTCAGCTATGAGCGTAAGGGCTTTGCCCCAACAAGCATCAGGACTCATCTTCATTTGAAACTTATTCTTATTTAGTATGTCTTTCGACTCTCAGTCTATTAACGTGAATGCAAATTTAGCAAAGAATTATGAATAAAACAAATGAGCCCAGTTTAGCGTTTGTTAAGAAATATGCTCTAACCCCTTTATACTGTGATATTTAGCCTTTTTGAGAATTCAAAGTTGTATAAATAGGCTTTCATAATTACAACCTCTTGATATTACGGACATTACACGGCTTCCACAACTTTACAGTCCTTGTACGCAAGCATGGTATAAACATTGCCTGAATCGCCTACTATAAAACGTGTTTCGAGCCATTCAAGAAGCCGTGAAACATTCAAACGAATTATTTAGACCATTTTTAAATAATTACAATTTTAATCCTTTTATCGAATTAACTATTTATCCTTGCGTCCGAAGAGTGAGAAATGAACATAGCGTTTGGGATGTTCACGCAAGTTATTAAGCAGAGAGTCGGCACTCAACATGGTTGCATTCAGATTGTTATAAAGACTTGCATCGTTCATCAACAAGCCCAAACTCCCCTCATTGTTGTTCAGTTTAGCTGTCACAGACTGCACATTAGCTATCGTAACATCGACTTTAGCCATTGTCCCGGCAACATCCACAGCAGCCAAATTAGCTGTCAACCGATTAGTATTATCAAGCACCGTATTTGCCTTTGTCATCATTCCGGGCACGTTCTTATTCAGCCCTGCCATCAGCGTATTAAGCTGTTGCGTGGTCGTAGTCAAGTTTGCCGATACCTGTTGTGCATTCTCTAGAGTCTGCGCTATGGCCGGATTAGCCAGCAATTGATTCACACGCGTTAAGATACTATCCAATTTGGGTAACATATTCTGTACCGTCGGCATCATCGAAGCAGCCTGTGCTAGTGCGCCACCATTGATAACTCCTATGATGGTATCGCCCAAAGCCATACGTTCACGTGGGTTATTAGCCATGAGAATATTCATCTTCACGTTGCCCATGAAGTCGCTTACAATCTCTGCCGAACTACCTTTTGGGATTCGAAGATTATTATCAACATCGATTTTTACCAAAATATTCTCAGCCTGATTATAATTGTATTCTATCGCTTTCACCACTCCCACCTGATAGCCATCAGCATAGATAGGATTGGAAGAAGACAGTCCGCTGATATCCGTAAACTTCACATAGTATGTATATTTATTAGAGAATATCGACATTCCTTTGAGATAATTCAACCCAAAATACAAGACTGTCACGCCCATTATGGCTACAATGGCTATCTTAACCTCCCTTGTGAACATTTTCTTCATTTCGCTTATTGATTATTTGTTTTGCTTGAACTCCTTGATAGCTTCCCTCACATCCATCTTCATATCGCCCTTAAAGGCTATAACAAAAGCCTCCGGGAATTTATCACGCAACTGAATACGCAATCTATTTATTTCATTATAGTCGTTCGAAGCACCATATGTATATTTATATGTATTACTCTCTTGATAGAAATCGGCATCTTCCAAGCCTCGAGAAGTCTTTTCCTTGGCACTGAGTTTATGACCGGAAGTCAACACTTGCACCTTAAATACGGGTCGATTATCTGTCTCTTGCACCGGCTCCACTGCGGGTACCGGAGTTTCAGACTCCTTATATTGATCGGGCACTATATTCGGAATGGTCGACTTTACCGGTTCAGTTACCTTGTAAGGCACAACAATATCACCACCATAGTATTTCGACTTATAAGCCACGAAAGCATTGAATATACCCTTCGCATAGCGGTCTACAGCATCGGCAGTATTCAAAAACTGCTCCTCATCGGGCGTGGAGATAAATCCTAATTCCAGCAGACAACTAGGCATAGACGACAATCTCAATACAGCTAGATTATCTTGATGCGCCCCCATATCGGCACGACCGGTAGCCGAACAAACATTGCGTTGCATCAGTTTTGCCAAAGCCACACTCTGTTCCATATTCTTATCTTGTATAAACTCATACATGATATTGCTCTCAGACGAGTTTGGATCAAAGCCCTGATAGGTCTGCCGATAGTCTTTCTCTAGATAAATAACAGCATTCTCGCGCTTTGCCACTTCCAGATTTTGTACGATGCCACGCTTGCTACCACTCGCTCTTCCACTACCAAGCGTATAAGTTTGGAATCCACGAGCGATGTGTCCACCCGGCAGTGCATTCGTATGAACCGACACAAACAAGTCGGCCTTATTGCGATTGGCTATATCTGCACGGTCTTTCAGAGGGATAAATACATCCGAACGGCGTGTATATACTACCTTCACATCAGGACAACTACGCTCCACCAACTTACCAAAAGCCAGTGCAATCGTCAAATTTATATCTTTTTCTTTGGAAAATGCCCCCATAGCTCCCGTATCATGACCACCATGTCCCGGGTCGATAACAAGGGTAAAACGTCGGTTGGCAGCGTTAGAAGTGATTGCAACCAACAGCAATGTTATCAATGAGAACAATATTTTCTTATTTATCATAGAGGTATAATTGACAAAGGTAATGATTTAATATTACAAAACCACTATCTACATCTAGGTTTTATCATTTATTAAAAGTAGTTTCACGCTTGCGTTTCCCGCATCCGTTCCCATTGGAGGGTTTTCTTTCACTACCTCCACTTCGACCGATTGCATATCCGGGAATTGTGTCAATAGGCGCTGACCTATATTTCCGGCCACACGTTCCAGCAGATTGCAAGGTTCCAACATGGAAGTGGATACCACGAGATATATGTCGGCATAGTTCAACGTGTCGTCCACATGGTCCGACCGAATGGCTCTTGATACGTCATAACCTATTTTCAGATTCACCACATAGTCATTGCCCGTAAGGCGTTCCTGCGGCAGCACACCGTGGAAAGCATGATACCGCAAACCATTCAAACAAATGAAACTTTCTTTCAATTTCATATGGGTCGTATTATATCCGAAATTCCACGAGACAGCATTTGCCGTCCCGCGGAACATCTCTATTAACTTTATCTACGGCTTTATCCGCAGCGACTGGCACCGCAGTTGGTACAAATCAAGCATCCCTCTTGATATACCAAACTCTCGTTACCACAAACCGGGCACTTCTGCCCCTTTGCCTGAGTGCCGTCGGTGATATACTTCTTCAGCGCACGCTCTACACCGTTCTTCCATGTATTGATACTTTCATCCTTCAACTGGAGCGAACTTACCAACTTCATCACATGGTCAATAGGCATACGATAACGCAAAACACCAGAAATCAACTTGGCATAATTCCAATATTCGGGGTTGAACTTCTCGCTCAAACCCTCCACCGTCGTCTTATAACCACGCTTGTTTTCAAACTGGAAATCGTAACGACTACTGCCGTCTTCACTCTTTTTCTTAATAATCTTACCTTTGGTAACGGTCTTTGGCAACACGATACCTTCCTCATCATCTTGCAATCCGGTGAAGATTTCATAAGGATAACCATTGAGCAGACCTACGAAAGCCACCCACTTCTCCTTATTGTTTTGGAATCTCACGACATCACATTCCAACTCTGCCGGGCGCACTTCGGTCACCTCTGTATGATGGCATGGAGGTGCCGGAGCAGTCAATGGTTCCGGTGTTTCTTTATTTTCTTCCTTCTTCTTATCTTTCTTCGACACAGAAATCATCACACCCGAACGACTTCCATCGCGGTAAATGGTGCATCCTTTACATCCACTCTTCCATGCCTCTACGTACAGACGGTTCACGAGTTCTTCGTCTACGTTGCTCGGCAGGTTCACTGTTACGCTGATAGAATGGTCTACCCATTTCTGAATAGCGCCTTGCATCTTCACCTTCATCAGCCAGTCTACATCGTTAGCCGTAGCCTTATAATAAGGCGACTTAGCCACCAATGCCTCTATCTCTTCTGCCGTATAGCGCTTGTTGGGGTCGTAACCGTTGATCTGCATCCATGTTAAGAACTTGCGATGGTACACGATATACTCTTCAAACGAGTCGCCCACCTCATCGACAAAGTCCACATGTACGTCGGCATCATTGGGATTCACCTTGCGACGACGCTTATAGAACGGCATGAATACAGGCTCAATACCACTAGTCGTCTGTGTCATCAGCGAGATAGTACCCGTAGGAGCGATGGTCAAACAAGCAATGTTACGACGACCATATTTCTCCATATCGGCATACAACTCTGGTTCTGCCTCTTTGATACGCAGCACGAAAGGATTGGCAGCTTCACGCTTCGCATCGTAAATCTCAAATGCTCCACGCTCTTCAGCCATCGTTACCGAACTACGATAAGCATTCAATGCCAAAGTCTTATGCACATTTACGCTGAAGTCGGTAGCCTCTTGGGTGCCGTAACGCAGATTCATAGCAGCCAGCATATCGCCTTCGGCAGTGATACCTACCCCTGTACGACGTCCCATACCACTCTTACGCTGAATCTTTTCCCATAGATGATATTCTGCTCCTTTCACCTCGTTGCTCTGAGGGTCGACCTCTATCTTCTTCATGATGAGGTCTATCTTCTCCATCTCCAAGTCTATGATATCGTCCATGATGCGCTGTGCCAACTGCACATGCTTCTTGAATTTCTCGAAATTGAAGATAGCTTTATCCGTGAATGGATTCTCTACATAACTATAAAGATTGATACTCAACAGACGGCAAGAGTCGTAAGGACACAATGGAATCTCACCACAAGGGTTGGTACTTACCGTGCGGAAGCCTAAATCGGCATAGCAATCGGGAATGCTCTCACGAAGAATCGTATCCCAAAATAATACACCCGGCTCAGCACTCTTCCAAGCATTATGCACTATTTTCTCCCATAAAGCCTTGGCAGAGATTTCCTTCGACACCTTAGGATTGTTGCCATCTATGGGATATTGCTGTACATAAGGCTTACCATCGACGGCAGCCTGCATGAACCTATCGTCCAACTTCACCGATACATTGGCACCTGTAACCTTGCCCTCTGTCATCTTTGCGTCGATAAAAGCCTCACTATCGGGATGCTTAATACTCACGCTGAGCATCAACGCACCGCGACGACCATCTTGCGCTACCTCACGCGTAGAGTTGCTATAACGCTCCATGAAAGGCACAAGACCAGTACTTGTCAATGCCGAATTATTCACCGGTGAGCCTTTCGGACGGATATGACTCAGATCATGCCCTACTCCACCGCGACGCTTCATCAGCTGTACTTGCTCCTCGTCGATACGCATGATAGCGCCATAACTGTCGGCATCGCCATCCAAACCAATTACAAAACAGTTGCTCAAGCTAGCCACTTGGTGATCGTTTCCGATACCGGTCATCGGACTACCGGCCGGAACGATATAGCGAAAGTGATCCATCAAGTCGAACACTTCTTGTGCCGACATCGGATTCGGGTATTTCTTTTCAATACGTGCGATTTCATTTGCGATACGCCAATGCATATCTTCGGGACTCTGTTCGAAAATATTTCCGAAGCTGTCTTTCATCGCATACTTATTAACCCACACTCTAGCAGCCAGCTCTTCACCGTCAAAGTACTTCAAAGAAGCCTGAAAAGCTTCTTCATAAGAGTAAATCTTATTCTTTTCCATGTTTGTTTTGATCAGTAGGATTTATGTTGCAAATGTACATAATATATTTCACTTAATCTCCTCTTTTCGGTAGATTAATTTCATAATTAACACGCCCAAGTTTTCTAAAACAGAGAACATTTTCTCGAAGAGAATAGCTGAAAGTTTCCCATTTTGAGTAACTTGCAAACTCTTTACTATGAATTTGTTCTCACAAAACGTTTCATTTTGAAAATAAATAACACTAAATACTCTATATAAAAAGTCAAAAACAAATGAAAACAAGCTCCATAATACACCCCTCTTCTCTCTTCTCTAACCCCTTATTTCCTCCTCTCTCTCCTTGAGATAGAACTGAAAAGAGATTACTGCAACTGCTTACCAGCATCGCTGCCTAGGCTAAACAGCATTGCTGAATAAGCTTGGCAGCATTGCTGCTAAGCCTTTGCAGACTGCTATAAAATACGCAGATGGTCGGCTAATTGTACGAAATAGTCGTTCGACCATATATCTATGGCAGTAGCATCAAGAATAAATGGACGAACATCTGTCTTCACTTGATCTAGGTTTACAGTCAACAATCGTTCTCGCAGCAGCATCAGAAACTGCTCGACACTCATATCTACTCCGTTAAATTCACGTATGCGCTCTCGCAAATGGCGATAGTCGAGCGGTATACCATGCCGTATATACCATTCAAAATCGTACCAATCGCGACCTTTTACACGGTTTTTCCAATTCCGAAATACTAGCGCATGGAGTTTTCCAGCAAAGAGGTCGGGCAAGGCAAAACATCTAACCATAAAAGAAAAAGGCTGAAGTATAAGCTTTTGTTCTGTCTGAAAATCAAGCGGAGGAGCGGTATCTACTTCTATTTTCACCGTAATGCTCTTCTCTGTTTGGAATGTTAGGTCGTAAACTTCAGTAGTATCTTTCAAGAAAGCCGACTCACCCTTTCCAAAATTCTTTTTGTCTTTCTTGGTAATTACAAGCTCACGTCCCAACGCTTTAAACTCGGTGACAATCGCATCAAAATAATTCTCAATCTTAAAGTCATTATCTTTTTGCAACAACGAGAAGTCCATATCTTCAGAATAGCGATTCAATCCATGTACGATTCTCAAACATGTACCTCCATAGAAAGCTGCCTTTTCAAAAAAACCACCTCTATAAAGCCCTGCCAAAGCTATCTATTGAGTCACTTCATACATCGCATTGCGATTGTCACTGTCTGTGGTTCGCCGATGGGCAGCAAGCATATTATCAAAAATATCATTCATGAGCGCAGTATATTAGCTATATTTTGAATCAAAACAGACTTTTTCCCGACAGTAGCACAAGCTTCAAATACAGAGGCATCCATCGCACGGAATTCGTCCATGTCCAATCGCAAATCTTCTTCTAAATAACGGAGTAATTCTTGGCGATACCTCATATTCAAATATGGTGTCGTCACTATCAAATCACATAAAGCCTTTTCAGGCGATGCCATCAGGTACGAAAGATTATCTTCATTGACTATCTTAACGCCTATAGGATAATAGTCTACATCGACATGAAGGTATTCAAAGCGCCCTACAGAGTTATCAAATTGATTTGAACGCTTCATTGTGATAGACTGGATGGAGTAGACTTGTTCGGGAATCATGCCCCAATGGCGTAACGCTGTAAGGCACGATACATAAGAAGGTCCATAGAGATGGTTGGCAACTAAGGATGTTGAAATATGTACACGACTTACCTCCGGGGACACAATATACAGCCCTCGCTTTAAACGAATAATATCTTCCTGCCTTTCCATATACGAAAGTTTCTTATCGGGAGCTTTTATATCACGCATCATAGACTTTAAAACGTCTGCACTAAAAGGCACACTACCAAGCTTTTCAAGTTGTCGTCTAATATCCATTACCACCTTTTTAGAATGTTTACAAGGCAAATATAGTAAAAACATACATAGTAAAAGAGAATTTTTCTCGTTTTCTCGACATTTTTTTACCAATACTATTTCTTCTTAGAGCGACAAATAACTTCAGGTTAAATATTTTCTGTTATCTTCGTTTTTATTATCTTTGCAAACATGAAAGAAACGATATTAAGACGAAGAACAATTCGTAAATATAGCCAAAAGGAAGTGAGCGAAGAACTGTTAAACGACCTGTTGGAGGCAGCCGGACGAACTCCCACGATGGGAAACCTGCAACTCTACAGTGTTGTCGTGACACGCGATGAGCAGCGAAAATCCGCCTTGGCACCGGCACACTTCAATCAACCGATGGTAACAGGAGCTCCCGTGGTACTCACTATCTGCGCCGATTTTCGCCGAACAAGCGTCTGGGCAGAGAATAGAAAGGCCGTTCCGGGATACGACAACTTCCTCTCGTTCATGAATGCAGCGACAGATGCCCTGCTCTACACGCAGACTTTTACGTGTTTGGCAGAAGAAGTCGGATTGGGAACCTGCTTCCTTGGCACTACCATCTATATGCCGCAACTCATCATTGATACACTAAAACTGCCTCAACTCGTGATGCCGGTGGCCACACTGACCGTAGGTTGGCCCGACGAGGAGCCGGCACTCAGTGACCGTTTGCCGTTGAAAGCTTTCATTCATCAAGAAATCTACACCGACTATACGCCACAGAGTATTGATGAATACTACACATCAAAGGAGCAATTGGAAGAAAATAAGCACTTCGTAGAAATCAATGACAAAGAGACTTTGGCTCAGATCTTCACGGATATTCGCTATACCAAGAAAGATAATGAAGCTTTGTCGGAAGGCTTCATGAAAGCATTAAAATCTCAAGGTTTTTAATGTTGTTATACGAGAATAAACTTAGCTATCGAACAGGCGCATACTAAAAGATACAAGACAAAAGAATACCGCCCCAACGAGAACTGAAGAAGAGACTACGAAGAGACTCGTTTTCAGTAGCCGTTGGGGCGGTATGAAATATAAAAACAAGGTAGACAGAGGAATCATTTACTGTCTCCGAGAGTTTTATTTGCGTTCCAGTGTGATATGCTTACCGCTGGTATGATAGCGGAAAGGAATGGTATAGGTCAACGCATTCAATACAGAGTCGATGGTTTCATTGCGACGTATATAGCCCGAATAAGTCTGTCGGCGGTCCATATTGTCGGCCAAAGTAATATCTACACCATAAAAACGCGACAACACAAGCGCAATATCGGCAATCGACATATTCTCAAACGGAATCATGCCATCGTGCCATACAGCCTCTAGCTGTGCATAGACGTTCTTCACCTCCATGGTGTGCAAATTCTTATTAATGATAGCTTTCTGGTTTGGTTTGATGATAACCTTGCCTTCTCCATCAAGACCTGATACTTCAAGACGCCCCTCCAGCAATGTCACCTCTTCCTGTCCATTGCCCGCTTCAGTCTTAAAGTCGAAAACGGTACCTAAAACACGCGTCTCCACTCCCTTACTATTGACGATAAAAGGCTTTGTCGGATTCTTGGTAACTTCAAACAAGGCCTCGCCCGTAAGTTCTACCCTACGCTCGTCTCCATCGAAATTGCGGGGGTAACTAATCGTACCATTCTTATTAAGCCACACCTTTGTACTGTCGGGCAACGTCACTGCCAGCACCCTACCGTTGGCCGTAACAGTTGTCATTTGCGGATTCTTCAGCATAGACCATAAAGCAACAGCACCTCCCACCACTACAATGGTGAGGGCAGCAGCATAGCGTGTCCATACAAGTCGACGCACTTTGGCACGTCGATTTTCCAACCGGTGAATCTCGTCGAATAGTGATGCTTCCACCTTATTAATATCAGGTATAGCGTCTTGAGGCCTGCGTAGTCCTTCACGATAAGCCAACTCGGCACTGAAGAGCATGCGCTCATTGTCCTTAGACTGGCGCAACCAATCAAGGAGTTGCGTATCATCGGCGTGCGAGTCCTTACCCAATATGTAGTTTTTTATTAATTTAAAATTCATGCTGTCGTAATATCCTGATTTTAATTTCTTATTTACCTTTTATATATAGAAACACCTTTAAAGAGAAAATAGCGTATTGCGAAAAAGCAAAAAAATGTTATTTCTTCTTGAGAAAAGCCAGCCGATCGCGCAGATAGCACAGTGCTTTATAGACATGTACGTCGACTGTACGAACGGAAACTTCCATCACATCGGCAATCTCTTTATTTTTCATACCGTGAACATAGCTCATCACGAATGCCTGTCGCCTCTTGTCGGGTAGTTCATCAATAGCCGTATGAATCTGTTGGTGGAGTTCTCGACTCTCCATATAGCGTATGACATCATTGTGTTCCGGATGAAAGAAGTCCATACGACTTGCCTCTATCTGTGTACGGGCATCTTGATAATCTTTCACCACAGCCTTATGTTTCATTATATTGATAGCCCTACTATACACTGCTCGGTAGAGAAAAGCCTTCATGTGCTCACGGTCGGTCATACTTTCTCGATATTTCCAGAGTTCCACAAAGGCCTCTTGGACAAGATCTTTCACCTCATCCTCGTCCACCAAATGCGATGCATAATAGGCCAAGGGCGAATATAACTCCCTGAAAATCAGCCTAAAATCATCTTCTGTAATATTCATCTATCACGCGCTTCTTTAGATATTAGTCATGTAAAATTACGTATTTCACGCGAGAAAGCAACACTACCTTGCGCTTTTTAATTATTTTAACTCACAGCTAAAAGACCTAACAGAACTACTATTTGGCAGACTAATTAGAAAAATAATAAAAAAAATAGTTTTAGGATACGCAATTCTCTGCAAAGGATTGTTATCATTATAAAAGCTATCATATATTGCGGGGTTCCGCAACTTAAACCATTTTTTAATAACTTAAAACAATAAATTCATTTCCAGCTATGGACAATAAACACTATGAACATGGTTTGACGTTATGTAAGACCATCTTGGTGCTCTTCCTACTCTGCGTTCCCATGCAAGGCATGAAGGCACAAGTGAACTTCGTAACTCCACGCGCCAAGCTCGAAGCTGTAGTTAAACAATTGAAAACCAAATCCAAGTATCGTTTCTTCTACAACGATGTATTGGCAAAGGTAGAGGTCAATGCCGTTACCGCCAAGGATGAGCCATTGCCTAATGTGCTCAACAAGCTCTTCGCAGGAACAGACATCACCTATAAGATTGTCGATGATGTAGTTTATCTCTCCAAGGGTAAAGCTACCGAACAGCAAAAGAAACAACAAGCTCAACAGCGTACCAGCGAAAGCCACAAGATTGAGGGAACCGTCACCGATGCCAATGGCGAGCCACTGATAGGTGTCAGCGTGCAGGTGAAAGGTTCTACGCTTGGAGCCGTAACCGACCTTGACGGCCATTACGTCTTCA
The DNA here is from genome assembly GCF_056590795.1 of Prevotella sp. C0026C3. Classification (NCBI taxonomy): domain Bacteria; kingdom Pseudomonadati; phylum Bacteroidota; class Bacteroidia; order Bacteroidales; family Prevotellaceae; genus Prevotella; species Prevotella sp. C0026C3. Next base: position 204,427 of record NZ_JBWPWW010000001.1, read on the forward strand.
CCACAGATGTGGCCAATCCCGTACTGGTTTATTCTTATATTGGTTATGCAACCCAAGAAGTGGAATTGCAAGGACGCAACAAAATGGATCTCGTGATGCGCGAAGAAGCCCATACGTTGAGTGACGTTGTCGTAACAGCGCTTGGCATCAAACGCTCTGAGAAAGCCTTGAGTTATAATGTACAGAAGGTAGGAGGTGAGGATGTGAACACCGTAAAGAGTGCTAACTTCATGAATTCTTTGGCCGGTAAGGTGGCCGGTGTCAACATCAACTCTTCAGCTTCGGGTGCCGGTGGTGCAGCTCGTGTAGTGATGCGTGGTCCTAAATCGATTACCCAGAGTAACGGAGCACTCTATGTGGTAGACGGAGTACCCATGACCAACACCAGCCAAGGCGAAGTAGCCAACGGAAGATATGGCTCACAGCCCGGTTCAGAAGGCATCGCCGATATCAATCCAGAAGACATTGAGAGCATCTCTGTGCTCAGTGGTCCTGCCGCAGCAGCTCTTTATGGTTCGGCAGCAGCCCAAGGTGTCATCATGATTACCACCAAGAAGGGCAAAGAAGGCCGTATCCAAGTGAGCGTTTCCAACAGTTCACAGTTCAACCGCCCATTCATCATGCCTCAATTTCAAAACTCTTATGTCAACAGGCAGAATGAAGTGGCATCTTGGGGAGCCAAAGCTGAGTCGCAGTTTGGAAACTATGAACCCAAAAACTTCTTTGGTACAGGTAGCAATATACAGAACAATGTGTCTTTGACCGTAGGTTCTGACAAGAATCAGACTTATCTCTCGGTAGGTACGACAAATGCCAAGGGTATCATGCCTAACAATAGCTACAATCGCTATAACTTCACTTTCCGCAACACAACACATTTTTTGGATGATAAACTGACTTTTGATTTCGGTTTCAACTACATCCTTGAAAACGACAAGAACCTCACTGCACAAGGTGAATATTTCAATCCTATCCCTGCCGCATACCTCTTCCCACGTGGCGAGAGTTTCGATGCTATCCGCACATACGAAATTTGGGATCCTACACGCCTTATCTATATGCAGAACTGGAACTTTGGTGATGCTCTGAGTATGCAAAACCCTTACTGGATAGCCAACCGTATGGTACGCACCAATAAGAAGGGACGCTACATGGTCAACGGCTCTTTGAAATACCAAATCACCAAGTGGCTAGACGTAACCGGTCGTCTGCGTTGGGACGATGCGGCCACTAAGCAAGAAGATAAACGCTATGCCTCTACCATCAACCTGTTCTCTCACTCCAACTACGGTTTCTATGGATACGACAAAATCAACGACCAGAGTCTCTATGGAGACCTCATGGCTAATATCAACAAGTCGTGGGATACATTCAGCGTAGGTGCCAATATCGGTGGTTCGTTCTCACGTACGAAGTACGATGTGACCGGTTTTCAAGGCGGACTCAAAGCTCCTTCCAATCTATTTACACCTAATGCCATCGATTATAGCCAAGTAACGAATGACAACCGCCCCATATTCAACTTGAACAAACATTACATCAATTCATTGTTTGCCAACGTAGAATTGGGTTGGAAGAGCATGCTCTACTTGACATTAACCGGCCGTAACGACTGGGATTCTGCCCTCGATGGTACGGCAAAGAGTTCATTCTTCTATCCATCAGTAGGTATGTCGGCCGTTATTTCAGAAATGGCCAAGCTCCCTCGTTTCATCAATTACATGAAGGTACGTGCTTCTTGGGCCAGCGTAGGTTCGGCTATCAAGCCTAATATTTCTTCTTTGTGGCGATACGGGTACAATCCTGCATCTGCAACATATAGCACTGTGACCTATAAATTCCCCGAAACATTCTATCCGGAACGTACTGATTCGTGGGAGGCCGGCCTTACCGCACGCTTCTTCAACAATGCCTTGACAATGGATTTGACGGTTTATCAGAGCAACACTCGCAAGCAGACATTTCTTCGTTCAATCTCTGCCGGAGGTGGTTATAACCAAGAATACATTCAAACAGGTAATGTCCGCAACCGCGGTTTGGAGCTTTCGCTCGGCTATAACAAGACATGGGGTAATTTCGGATGGAACACCAATCTGACCTACAGTATGAATCGCAATAAGATTATCAACCTGCTCGACGATCCCAACGAGGTGCTCAACATGGGTGGACTCAATGGTATCAACATCATTTTGAAGAAAGGTGGTACCATGGGCGATGTCTATACCAGCACTGATTTCAAGCGCGATGCCGATGGAAACATTGCTTTGGATGCTAGTGGCAACGTGATGCAAGAAAATCTAAGCAACCCTGTTTATCGTGGTTCTGTGCTCCCCAAAGGTAACGTAGGTTTCTCTAACGAATTCTCTTATAAGGGAATGAACTTCGGTTTTCTCGTTACAGCACGCTTTGGTGGTATCGTAATGAGCCAGACACAAGCCATCCTCGACCAATATGGAGTATCCAAGGCATCGGCTGATGCTCGTGATAACGGAGGCATCAACGTCAATAGTGGCAAGGTGGGAGCCGAAGGTTACTTTGCAGTAGTAGGTGGTAACAACCCCATTTGGTCGGAATACATTTATAGTGCCACCAATGCTCGTCTACAAGAAGCCCACATTAGCTACACGCTTCCCAAAACATGGCTCAAGCATATACAACTAACGCTTGGACTGACAGCGCACAATCTCTTCATGATCTACAACAAAGCCCCGTTTGATCCAGAATCAACTGCCTCAACCGGTACATACTATCAAGGCTTTGACTACTTCATGCAGCCAAGTCTGCGCTCACTAGGTTTCAATGTAAACCTGAAATTCTAAGTTCCCGTCCTAATTAAATTAAAACATCACAATGAAAAATAAATATATTTCAAGAGTAGCCATGATGGGAATGGCAGCTGCTTTTACCATGAGCAGTCTTTCCTCATGTACGGCAGGTTTTGAAGAAGCCAACCGCCCGGGAAATAATGCTTCTGCAGAGGAACTGGGTCGTGACAACTATACCATAGGCTCATTCCTTGTACAAATGCAGAATGCTGTCTTCCCAGAACAAGAAAACGACTTCCAAATGGACGAAGACCTAATAGGCAATTATTTAGCTCGTTACATGACATACGTTAATCATGGATGGAATAACGCCAACTTTGCAACGATGAACGCCCCTGCCAATTGGGTGCGCTATCCACAGAAAACGGTGGCTCCCAAGTTTACTTCAGCTTTCAACGAAGTAAAGCGTTTGAGCAACGGAAAGAAAGATGTAAACTATGCTTGGGCTCTTATTCTGCGCTCACAAGGTATCCTTTGCATGACCGACAAGTATGGCCCATTCACCATCGGAGCCGGCAAAGATGGCAAAGAGTATAGTTCACAGAAAGATATCTACACACAAGTAGTGGCCGATTTGGATGAAGCTATCTCTATTCTGAAGCCTTTAACAAGCAACGCATCGTTTACCGCCAATGCCAGTTTCGACAAAGTGTACGGCGGAAAGTTTATCAAATGGATGAAATTTGCCAATTCCTTGAAACTGCGTATTGCTATACGAATCAGCGGTATAGAACCTGAGATGGCTAAGAAGATAGGCGTGGAAGCAGTCAAAGCCGGTGTCATAGAGAAGAATGATGAAAACCTTGCTATTGAATATACACCTCATGGACTTTATAAAACTTCTGTGGAATGGGGTGACAGTCGGGCCTGTGCCGACATCGAAAGCTACATGACCGGTTTTAACGACCCTCGATTGGCAAAATATTTTAAGCCCGTAGGCGAACGTAAGGCTGGTTCACGCGAGATTATCGGTTGTCGCGCCGGTGCCAAGATTGGTAACAAGTCGGTGGCAGGTCCGCTCTATTCGGCTGCCAATGTAACCAATTCTACCAAAGGTATTTGGCTCACAGCCGCAGAAATGTGGTTCTGCCGTGCCGAAGGAGCTTTAATGAATTGGGACGGAATGGGCGGTTCGGCCAAGACATTGTACGAAAAAGCCATTACAATATCTTTCCAACAATGGGAAGCCGGTGATGCAACTAATTATCTCAACAACAACTATGATAAGCAAGCTACCTATGAAGATGCTGACGGAGGCTTTGGTCATAATGTGGGTAGAGTAAGTACTATCACTGTCATGTGGGATGATCATGAATCTATGGAACGCAAGATGGAGCGCCTCATCACACAGAAATGGATTGCTCTCTTCCCTTATGGACAAGAAGGATGGAACGAAATCAGACGTACAGGTTATCCTAAAGTGTTCCCAGTAGACCAAAATACAGGTTCCTACACGATCAAGGTGCCAAACAGAATTCCATTCTCTGACACAGAAATCACAGAGAATCCAGAAAACTTGGCCAAGGCTAAAGAACTGTTACAAGGACCAGATACTTATGCAACACCAATGTGGTGGCAGAAGAAATGGTGGAGAAACTATTGATAACTGTAACCGAATTTCCTAACCAAACATAGAAAAGAAAATGAAAAATATATTCAAAACGATTCTTTACGCTCTTGCTGTCGGATGCTCATTGACGGCTTGTAGCGACTGGACCGATACTGAAACACAAAACCCGACCGACCTTACCAAGAATATTAGGACGGAAGCTTATTATACACAACTGCGCGACTTCAAAAAGAGCGACCATCCTTTATCAATGGGATGGTTTGGTGGTTGGGCTGGTAGAAACGCCTCTTTGAAAACCTCACTAAGCGGCTTACCCGACAGTCTTGACTTCGTTTCACTGTGGGGAAATTGGAAAAACCTATCACAGGAACAAAAAGACGATTTGAAATACGTACAAGAAACCAAGGGTACCAAGGTGCTTATATGCTGGCAGGTGCATGATATTGGAGACCAGCTGACACCTGATGCGCCCGAAGGTTGGGCAGAAAAGAATCCCGGTAAGATTTACCGCCATGAATATTGGCACTGGGGTAACAACAAAGAAGAGAACCTAAAGGCCGTAGAGGCGTATGCCAAAGCCATTCTCGATACTATTCGCACCTACAATTATGACGGTTTTGATCTCGACGCGGAGCCATTTATCAAACAAATAGGTTTTGAAGCTAACGAAGAATTGTGGCATGATTTGGACTACATCCATAAATTTGTAGAAGTATTGGCTACCGAGTTGGGTCCCCAGTCGGGCACAGACAAACTGTTGGTTATCGATGGTATGCCCGAAGGATTGAAGAAACCGGAAATGGAAAAGTATTTTAACTATTTCATTCTGCAGGCCTATCACAACAAAAATTCTGGTTATCGCCGTGTAAACGACATCCAAACTCGCTTCGATGCGCAGTATGATCATTTCAAAGATGTGCTTTCTCCTGAGGCACTATGCAAGAAAATCATCATTACAGAAAACTTTGAAGATGGCCAAAACATCACTGCCTACCGCTATATTATGGCTGAAGGTATTGAGCATCAGCACGATTATGAGGGTTTGGTACCAAACTCTATGATGACTTGGCAGACCACCAGTCAAGATCGTTGGGGACGGACTTACACCTTGAGCGATACAGAAAAGCGTTGGGTATCACGCAGTATCATCACCTACGCTATGTGGAATCCCACCATCAACGGTAAGGTTTGTCCTAAAGGTGGTATCGGAACTTTCCATATGGAGTACGAATATGACAAGGACGGCACTATCAATACCTATCCAAACCTACGTACTGCCATCCAGCTACAAAACCCCAACAAAAAATAAACAACAGATTAAAAGGAATACATAATATGCAACGATATAAAAGTACTATCGCAATGGCGCTGACCGGAATAGCCTTGATGGGCTTCAGCGCATGCAACGATGCAGAATATTCTCCGTTGGAACGTCAGGCTTTCTTTGCCGAGACAAAGACCAATGCGAATATAGCACAGAAGATTACCGTGGAGGATGACGGCACTCCTGTAACCTTCCATGTACAGCTTTCATCTCCTGCTGAGGGAGACACCCATTTTGGCGTGGAGTTCGACGAAGCTGCCTTGAAGAAGTATAATGAAGATAATTTCACCAATTATGAACTCTTACCAGCATCAGGCTATGATATGCCGATAAAGGAAGTCACTCTGAAAGAAGGCGAAAGTTTATCGGGCGACATTGGCATTCATGTCAATCCTTTCACAGAAGAGCAGAAAGCCAAGGCTAAGAAGTTTGCTTTGCCCCTGAAACTGGTAAGCAAAGACGGCAAGCAAGCGGTGCTTAATTCCGGAGGATCCATGATACTATTATTCGATAAGGTCGTACGTCAGGATGTACCTACATACAATGCGCATGTTCCTTTCCAGTTTAAGATGAAGGAAGACTTCAACTCTACCCAATGGACAGTGGAATTCTGTGTGAACATCGACCGCTTAGGTGAGAAGGTTGGCGAAATGAACAATCAACAGTTACTTTGTGGTTGGGGTAACAGCAGTGAAGACGGAGAAATCTTCTCACGCTTCGGTGATGCGCCTATCGAGGGTAATCGAATGAATATTAAGGCACAGGGTGGCCAGCTCAATAGCAATACACAGTTTGCTGCAGGCAAATGGTATCATGTGGCTATCGTAAGCAATGGCAGCTCTCTGAAGCTTTATGTCAATGGTGTTCTTGACAAATCGGAGGCTGTTTCCGGCAAACCTGTACACATCAAAGCCGATAACTGGTGGTTTGGTAACCACGACGGCGAACGCTTCCAGTATCTAAAGGCTAATGTGAAAGTGAGCGAATTGCGCATTTGGTCAAAAGCACTTTCTCAGCCACAGATTGCCAATAACATGTATGGTACCGACTTAACAGCTGAAGGTCTCTATGCTTACTTCAAGCTCAACGAGGGTGTTGGCAACGATTTCAAGGACGCTCGCGAAGGCAATGAGAACAAGGGAGCCAAATCAGCTTCTAGCGATGGCGACGTAGAATGGACTAAAAATGTTCGTATCGATGGTAAAGAAAAGTAGACAATAATCTCTAACGACAATCTAAAATGAAAAAGAATATATTTAAATCCGCTCTTCTGGCTGTGTCGACAGTATTATTGTTGACAGCCTGCGAGAGCGATCCGGAAGTGGGAAGCACGCTCTATCCTTCAATGACAGACGCATCTACCCCCGTAGCCTATATTGACAATCACTCTTATGTGCCAAAAAATATTCAAGCAAACATCTTCGTGCAAAAGGGTACATCGACGGAACTTGACACCGATGGTTGCGAACTGAAGTTTAAAATACACCTTACTATAGCTAGCAACAAAGACTTGGTCTTCAATCTGAAACAAGATAATGCAAAGATTCCACAGGCTTATGCCGAGAGTCATGAGGCACTGAAGGAAGATGCTTTCACTGTAGCAAAAGGCACTGTGACGATCAAAGCCGGCAAACTAGAGTCGGAAGATGAATTTGATATCAAGTTGGACGCAGCCTCTAAAAGCCTGATTGGAGTAGAAGATGGCAAAAAGATGATGGCAGCCTTCACTGTAGAAGCGCCTACCGAGGTGACTCTCAGTGAGAAATACAATGCTTATTGCTGGGAAGTAAGCAAGAAAATATTCTGGGTAAATCCCAAGGGATCGACCAAGGGTATGGAACAACTCGACGTTAACACCTATGATGTGAATGCCGCTAGCTACGGTAATATCGGCCCAAATTTAAGCGATGGTAAAGATGATTCCTATCAACAATATATGGTAAGCAATTCATCTACATCTTATTTAAAAATAGATTTGAAGAAAGAAACCGATATCAAGGCCTTGCAACTGACCCCTTGCGGTTCCTCATTCTTCGGTGATCTCAACGAATTATTTGTTCGCGAGATAGAGATTTTCGGTTCTACTGCTGACAAAGGCTTATTCCAAATGACTGATGCCGACATGGTACAACTAGGTGTAGCCACATGTCCCGCCATGCCCAAAGGACCAAATGATAAATGGGATATTGTATTCTATGGTCCACAGAAAGTTCGCCATATATGGGTAAGAATGGTATCGGCTTTTTCAGATAGCAGTTCCGCTTTTATCAACGAATTGAGAATCTTTAAATAAAAAGTTTGAAAGACAAAAAGGTAATTATGATTATTATAAATAAAGATTGTTGATTTCGGGTAATCATCTCTGGTTTTAAGGTAGAGGGCATATCTATATGATATGCCCTCCTTTTATTTTTTTACTATTCAGACTATTGGTTTATACTTGGGAACCAATAGTTTTATCATTGTCCAACCTATCAGATAGGCCACGGCGCAGATACAAAAGACTATCATATAGCCGCCCGGCTTACCTTCAAAACCCATAAAACGGAAAGCCGAACCTTGCTCCGCTGCATAGGTAAAGAGCAAGCCGGAACCCTTATTCAACATAAAGCTGCTCACGCCACCAGCCATCGAGCCAATACCGGTAATCGTCGCTATAGTCGATTTAGGGAACATATCGCCAATTGTAGAATATAGATTGGCCGACCAAGCTTGATGCCCTGCTCCTAGCAATCCTATGATGATAGCAGCCCACCAAGCACTCATCGTACCCATAGGTTGCGCCAATAATCCCAAAACAGGGAAACAAGCAAATATCAGCATGGCCCGCATGCGACCGGCATAAGGATTCATCCCCTTCTTATCTACAAAGTAAGTAGGCAGATAACCACCCCCGATACTGAGCACGGTACAGATGGCATAGAGTGTAAAAACGAGCGCAATACCCATCGATGAGTCCGAAGTATAACCATATTGGTCGGAGAAATAGGCCGGCGCCCAAAACAGAAAGAACCACCAGACACCATCAGTTGAGAATTTACCAACAAAGAATGCCCACGTTTGACGATAGGTAAAGCACTTCCAAAAGCCAATAGGTTTCTCGCTTGTCTGCACACTTTGTGTTGCGCTAGGGAGCGTCTCATCATCTTGTTCTATATAAGTCAGCTCGGCTTTATTCACATATTGATTGCTTCGGGGCTTATCATAAAGCCATATCCACAGCCCCATCCACACGAACCCAAGCATACCGATGATGACAAAAGCCATCTCCCACCCCCACGCACGAGCCAGCAATGGGATGGTAGCCGGAGCTGCCAACGCCCCTACAGAGGCTCCACTATTGAAGATGGAAGTAGCAAAAGCCCGGTCTTTCTTAGGAAAATACTCTGCCGTCACCTTGATAGCAGCCGGAAAATTCCCCCCTTCGCCGACAGCAAGAACGAGTCTACAGGCTAGAAACAACCACACACTGACAGTAGCCAAAGCCACCGCCGCATCGCTTCCATACTGTATAAGAGCCAACTCTTCCATGCTATTATACCCTTCAATGTGCATGGCCAGCCAACCACAACCGGCATGAAGGATAGCTCCGGTAGACCAAACAAGAATAGCAATGAGATACCCTCTCTTCGTTCCCAACCAGTCTATGAGCTTTCCGGCAAATAGGTTTGCAATGGCATAAAAGATAGAAAAACAACCGGTAATGGTACCGTAGTCATTATCGGTCCAATGAAATTCGGGAGCAATAAAGTCTTTCCAAGTGAGCGATAACACTTGGCGATCTAAATAATTTACTGTTGTTGCCAAGAACAGCAAGGCACAGATGACCCAACGAAAGTTAGACATCCGGCCTGTTTTCTGTTGCTTCATATTATTAAGGTTTTAATTATATCGTGTTTAACAAGTAGCTATTATCTTTCAAAAAAGCCCTATCAGTCTTGGAAGTAGATACGCTTCACTCGTAGACTGATACCGGTAAGCACCTCATAGGGGATAGTATCAAGCACATCGCTCAGCACCGTTACCGGCAGATGATCACCGAATATCTCGACAGTATCGCCTTCCTTGCAGTCTATTCCCGTCACATCTATCATCGCTACATCCATACAAATGTTGCCGACATAGTATGCTTTCTGCCCGTTGACAAGGCAATAACCATGTCGATTGCCCAAGTGACGATTCAAACCATCAGCATATCCGATAGGGATAGCAGCTATCACACTGTCTTTCTCTAACGTTCCCTTACGGCTATAGCCCACCGTTTCATCGGCCGGAACATGGCGTAGCTGTAGTATTGTGGTCCTCAGTGTGCTCACATTGTTAATGGTTGCGTTGTCACGAGAGTTGATTCCGTAGAGCCCTAGTCCCAATCTACACATGTCGAGTTGACGGTTCGGGAAGTGAATAATGCCTGCCGAATTATCTATATGTCGCAAAATCTTATGCTCAAAAGCATCTTGCAACTGCTTGCTACCTTCTTCAAAGAGAGCAAATTGAGCAGCAGAGAAACTATCAAAGTCATCACTATCCGACCCAACGAAGTGCGAAAACACCGACCGAGGGATAATAGCATTTTGGTGTTTTAGGCGATCTATGAGACGCGGCATGTCTTCACGAGGATTAAACCCCAGCCGATGCATACCGGTATCGAGTTTGATATGTACGGGATAACCGGTGATACCTTCTTTCTCAGCAGCCTTGATGAGTGCTTCCAACAGGCGGAAACTATAGACTTCGGGCTCTAAATCATAATCAAACATGGTCTTGAACGCCGACATCTCCGGGTTCATGATCATGATATTGCTCGTGATTCCATTCTTGCGGAGCGTCACTCCCTCATCGGCAACAGCCACGGCCAGATAGTCCACACGATGGTCTTGCAATGTCTTAGCTATCTCCACACTCCCCGCTCCATACGCATCGGCCTTAATCATGCACACAAGTTTGGTCTCCGGACGCATGAATGAACGATACCAATTCAAGTTGTTCACCACCGCATTCAGGTTTACTTCCAAGATAGTCTCATGCACTTTCTGCACCAAGAGTTCCGTCAATTGGTCGAAACCAAATTGGCGTGCACCTTTCAACAGAATCACTTCGTCGCGCAAACCATGGAACACATCACTGTGAATAAATTCTTCGACATTCTCAAAGAAATACTTTTCGCCCACAGCTATCACATCCGCCTGCTGCAACAACTGCGGACCAATACCGATAAACTTCTGTACACCACGCTCCACAGCCATGTTCGACACCTCTTGATAAAGCAACTTGGGCTGTTCACCACTTTGGAATATATCGCTCAGAATCAAAGTTCGGCGACGCCCTTGATGGTCTGGTCGACGATTCATAAAGTCGAGTGCTATGTCGAGTGAGTTTATATCCGAGTTGTAGCTATCATTAATAAGCGTGCAACCATGCTGTCCTTGTTTCACTTCCAAGCGCATAGCCACCGGTTCGAGAGCCGCCATCCGCAGATTCAAATCCTCCTTTGACACACCAAGCAGTAAAGCCACAGCTGCCGAAGTGACACTGTTAGCCACCGAAGCGTCGTCGATGAAAGGCAGTTCATACTCTCCTTGCTCCGTGCCATGGAACACATACGATACACGAGTAGTAGTCTCTCCTTTCTCCACCTTATTTATATAGAGGGCAGCCTGCGGATTCTTCATGCTCCAATCAGTCTTCTCACCCTTATATTCTGATTCCGCCAAGCAACGCACAACGATGTCGTCGTCTGAACAATAAACCACATTCTGCGCATCATGGAACAACTTCAACTTCTCCATGCACTTCTCTTCCATCGACGAGAAATTCTCTTGATGAGCCAATCCCAAACTGGTGAGCACCCCGATAGTAGGCTGAATAATATCGCCCAAAGCCAACATCTCGCCCGGCAAACTAATACCTGCTTCAAAGATACCTACTTGTGTCTGTTCATTCATCAACCATACCGAGAGTGGGACACCTATCTGCGAGTTGTAACTACGGGGACTACGTGTCGTCATTAGTTGTGGAGATACCAGTTGGTAGAGCCACTCCTTCACCATCGTTTTACCATTGCTACCAGTAATTCCGACGATAGGAATATTAAATTCATCGCGATGACGCTCGGCCAAACGCTGCAAAGCTTCCAATGAGTTGACCACTTTCAAGAAGTTAGCATCAGCATATTGCTGTGCAAAATCATGCGGTACATGTTCTACAACAAAGTTGCGAACACCGCGACGATATAATTCCGGGATATAATGATGTCCGTCGTTACGCACGGACTTCAATGCAAAAAACAAAGTTTCTTCAGGGAAACAGAGTGAACGACTATCGGTTAAAACGAATCCGATGTTTGCTTCATGTTCTCCAAAACGACGCGCACCTATCAGTGTGGTTACTTTTTCAATAGTATATGTCATCGTATGATGTGTTGAATGTCTTGTATACAGCTACCATTAAAGGCAACTTAGCTTTTGCAAAGATAATGCAAATGAGCGCAATGAGAATTTATTCTCAAATTGCCGAGTGCAGCTTATCTTATGCAAAGATAATGCTATTCAAAGACAAATGAAAATTTATCATTGATTTGTTGACACCAAGTTTATTCCTCAACATTGGTCAGTCGGTTAGTAATAACCTACATGGTTGTCACACTTCCTTTGCCAAAAGGGCAAAAAAAAATTGATTATCATCACGACAACCAATCTTTTATTAACCTTAATAATCTAATACCATGAAAAACACGATGCAAAGATATATGGTTTTTGTATACGTTCCAAATATTTCATGGCATTTTCTTCTATATATAACACCTTTTTGATTTAAATCAATTTATTTCAATCTAAATCGGCACATATACTGCTCTGAAGAGCTAACCTGCTTACCGTCTTTTCGGGCGGGTGTCCACTTAGGCATCAGACTCACTACCCTTATCGCTTCATTTACAAGCGCTTTGCGAGCCTGAGCAAGTTGTTCTTCATTTGCACCAGCCGTACCATTCTCACCGGCATCAGCTTTTTTATACCCTATTATAATCATATCGTTCTGCAAAATTGCTTTTTGTGTTGGGACATAAACCCCCTTCACATCTACAAGACTACCATCATCCCCTACCGTAAAAGTAACCTGCACATTACCTTCTACGCCATTATCTCTAGCAACAATAGGATATTTGAGATGCATGGCCAAAAACTTCATCATTTCATCATGGCCTCCCATATATTCCGCCTTGGATTTCTGTTCATCAGAAACAACACACTGAACCACATCTTCCACCTTTTTTGCTTTCACCAGTTTGCGCATTTTTGTTTTCTTCTGTCCATCGGTAAAGTCCGATAACGTAGTTTTTCCACCTCTCTCCATATTCTGGAAGTCATTTGAAACCATTCCTTTACTCATACTTTGTGACTCACCAACAAGCTTATCTACTTGTTGATTCAATTCTGGAGTGGCAAAAGCACTGAGTGCAATCGATGCCACCAACACTACGTACAAACCTTTTGTACGCATCCATGGGTTAGATTTCTTACGTAACATCATTGTAATTCTTTTTGTTAATAGACTGTGATTAAAACTATTTGCAAAGGCATAAGGACTTGTCCCCACTGCCTTACGAATCAATAAATACTGGTATCGGGAACCCTCTATACCACCGGCAAGCACCGCATCATCGGCCTCATACTCGTGTACATCGCGTAAAGAAGTACCCATAATCCACGCCAAGGGATTAAACCATTGTACCGTTTGCACCAAATTCAACAGCAGTATGTCCCATGAATGGTACGCACGCACGTGTCCGCGCTCATGGCATAAAATCGCATCGGCATCATTCTCATAATCAGCCTGACTGATAACGATACTGTTAAACCAACTGAAAGGAGACACATCATCGGCATGGCAGAACAGTCGGATACCGTCTTTCACTTCGGTCCAAAGTACACCTTGATGTATTTTTCGATAGAGCATGCCCAACTGGAACATCTTAATAAGCAGAGTTATCGCAACACCGATTATATATAGATAGCCAATTATACCCCACCAATTGACAGACACCGATGTGGGCAATCCTACCGTATTTCCAGCATCAGTAGACTCTACCACCACTCCACTCCCCGACTCCAGATACACACTGACGGCATAATCGCCCCACGAGATAGCCGGGATATTAACCCAAGGAAGCACCAAGGAGAGTAACATCACAAGGATAAGCATCAATCGATTGAATCGAAAGAACGACTCCTTCTTCAAGAGCAACATGTACGGAATGTACATCAGGCTCAAATAAACCACAGATTTAATGACGTAGATCAGCATCTTTAATCATCTGAAGTAATTTCTCTATCTCACTAACACTAATCTTTTCTTCGCGTACGAAGAAGTTGACCAAAGAACCAACCGACCCACCAAAGAAGTCGGTCGTCACTTCATCCATCACTCGCGAGGTGTACTCTTCTTGACTAAGCAGCGGCTTGTAATACAAAGCTTTGCCCATATCGAGACGCTTCGACTCTGATAAATACCCCTTGGCTGTCAATATTTTCAAGAATGTAGCAACCGTTGTGTATGCCGGTTTAGGCTCTGTATACCTCGCCAATATATCTTTCACGGTAGCTTCATCCCCTATTTGCCAAAGTATCTTCATCACATCCATCTCGCTTTTCGTCAAGACCGGATATTCTTTTTTACTTCTATTCATATCTACGAAAGTTTTAGTAATCACATCGCAAATATATACTAAACTTTTCGTAATTACTCTTTTACACTCTCAAAAACTGCCAAACATTAACTTCTATATTTAGTAATGCACCACCATATTTTTAGTAATTAACAAGTATATGAATGTTATAAACTCTATAACGCTTCACTTGAAGCTAGCTGCAAAGGTTCGGCAATATCGCTGCATCGCCTCTTCAGCAGTGCTGCCTAGCCCGCTGAGTTTAAAGGATTTGGCCGCATCGTGGATGTGACCTATCGTGAGAGACGCAAGTAAACAGGTGTGAACATCAAAACATAACCATCATGAAAACCCTTATCATATCACTGGCCTGCCTATCTCTTGCCCCCTCTTCCGTCATGGCACAGAATGGCAAGAGCACCATCACGGGCATCTGCCTGAACCACTACTACATCAATAGACACGGATCTCCCAACCATGGGATGCTCTATGTCCATTTTATTTTCATGCCATTGTCGAGGGTGCATAATACAATGGGGGACGAAGAGGAGAAAAGACCAAGGAGAAATAAGGAGGCGAGGCTGGTATGCACAGGTCTATATACCAACAGTGGGAACACTCGCTGTCGAATGTTCCCACTGGCGTATATAGCAGTTCTGCTATGATCAGATCTTAATATTTAAACTGCATAAAGTTTTTACGGATTGGGCGGATATACCCCTTGACTGCAGCGCCACGCCTTCTCTTATAGTCGGTAAAGTCTGTAGGTCCCAGATTTTCAGATTTACCTGTGAAGATACGATTTTGCTTAAACACAATAGCCTTTGCTGCACTTGTAGTATAATCCTTGGTAGGAGCGTAGAAATATCCGGCACCCATACTCTCGTCAAAAATAGTAGTTTTGACATGTCCATAGTCATACTGCTGATCCTTTGGATCTTCCATAAGGAGATAACGGTTCACTGTGTCATAATAATATTCGGTGAAGACACTACCTGGTTTACCATCATCATTGATCGCAATTATGTGCATCAGATCCTTCAAATCTTTATAGAATCCTTCGTAGAGTTGCATAAAGAGCGGGCCAAGATAGATGGCATCCACACAGAAGCTTTTGGTACCTAGGCCATCGTAATTACGCATATCGTATCTATAGAGACTAAAATACTTAGAACCCTTAGTCTGACTGCCAGCTTCAAAGAATCGCAAACCATAGACCACATCACGATTAGGATACTTGTCATCCTTTGGTAGACGGATATATGCCGATGAATATGGACGTTTAGTTCCGTCAGCAAACTCTAACGCCTCATTATCAAACTCGATCCAATTGTAATGATCATCCTCATGGTCAAAGTTTTTGACATGATCTTTATTACCGTTACCAATAAGCATAGCTGTCCACTGTTCGAAAGTAGGCATAGCCCATGTCTGCCACTTATTATTTTTTTGAATATCACCAACCCATGTCTGCGTATAACTTGCAGTTTTCCTAGCGTCCGGATTCTTTGTATTAGGATAGCCTGCAAACTCATGCTGTCCATTAGGAAATGCCGTACGGTACTCCTGCAAGTTGTTTTGTGCCATCATCTCTATTGGCATGACATCACGCTGTGGTATGACCAACGGGCACGTAACAAATTTACCAATATTGCTGGAAAGATGCTTACGTAGCACCTTAACAAGTAACCAGTTTACACCCGGAGCAATCTTGATATCTGGATTAAACTTGCTGTGCTTTTTTCGAAAGTTAAAGGGATCCATAATATCATCCAGTTCATTGTCTGAAGTCAAGACATACTTATACTGTTTCAGATTTTCCTTTTTTTCCTCAAGCTTAGCGATGGTATTGGCTACACCAGAAGGTTTAGCCTCCGTGTTGACACTCTCTACATAGAAACCTGTACTTGGAATTTTAGCATTGACAACATGAGACCATACAAAGATGGTACGTTTCTCCGTATCGTTTTTACCATGCAGCTCCGACTTCTTTCCATCCTCCATAGGATCCAAATGGAACAAAGAACCATTAGACCCGCTTAAGGATATCGAGTTGACCATCCATGTACCTGTTTTAGTTTTTTTTCCAGTATACTCCCATAGGTATTTCTTCTCATCAGAACCATAGTTGGGCAGCTTGCCCGGACTCAGGTCATAGGCTATCGTCTTGGCAAGCTCTGTCGACTGTATCTTTATGAGCATTGGATCAAGATGATACTTGGTCTTATTGGTGAGATCTATCTTGATGAGCAAGCCCTGTGCCTTAAACTTCATCGTCTCTGCCGACGACACCTTATTAGTCTGCACGATAGGGTTGAGCTTTGTCCATTTAGCAAGGAAAGGCACAGTACAATCGGCATTTTCAGGAGTATCCAGTTCTGAAAACTGTCCACCATCCTTTATAGCAATCACCATACCATCTACAGCAACCTTGTGAGTACCTGCGGCTGCATCTTTAGAGTAGGCACCGCCTACAATACCCATGACAGCCCATCTATCGCCTACGCGAACGGTCACACCCGGATTGGCAGGCGTGAGCTGCACGGTCTGGTCGCACACCATCTGCACAGGCTTCGCATTTCTTGAACCCGCATCTCCTTCAAGACTAGGCTCCGATCCTTCCTTCTTTTTAAACTCCAGCTGCCCATACATCTCCGTACCCTCTTCGAGCTCATCGGTATCTTTCTTAAAACGCATGAAGACACAGTTGGCCAACACGGTTTTTGCATCATCTACCTTGAAGAGAGGCACAAGTCCGTCAAACGACATATACACACCACCGGCACGGGTAGTTGCTGTGCTGCCTCCAGCCTGACCCTCAAGATGCACATGCATGGTGACGGGTTTTACCTCCGATGCTCCGGGCACTATCTCTTTCTTATTTGTTAGCTCGTCACTGCTACAGCTATAGAGCCCCATCGACAGGAGTCCGAGGACAGCTACAGCGATTATTTGTCTTACTTTCATAATAATAATAATATTGTTCTTCTTTTTCCTTACTCTCTGTGCCACTACCCACGATATATGTACGCAGGCATCACGTCCTACCAAGTTTCTCCTTCGTCAAAACCCTCAAGTTCTGAATTGACAGGCCTGGTTTCCTTTTTAGGCTCTGAACCTGCCAAAATAAAATGCTCCACATTCACATACATCGCTGTAAGTTGGGGAGATACATACTGCTTTTTTGTCATCATTTTAATATCCTCCTTAATTCCACAACACTATTATAAACCTTAATTCCGCAACACTATTATAAATTAAACTTTTTAAGTACCTGAGCAACAAAAAGTTACTCAGGATTTTGCCATGTCAGAATTTTCACTTATCTTAGTGTTGCTAAAAAACAAGAGAATCCGACGATAGACATGGCAAAGTTACAAATTAAATCTGAGAGACTCACTCCTTTTGTATGATTTTTTTAATCATGGAGCAATTTGACTCCACACTAGCAAGACCACAGAGGCTGCCACTGCCACCCAGCGAGACCAACGACGCGGCGAGGTAGCTACATCTTCTAGAGCGTCCTGCATCAATGCTTGCTGTCGACTCCACGCTTGTTCCGTACTAGCCGATACGATATGATTCCTCTCCCAATCCTTCTCCCACTGGCGGAATAGGCGACGATGGGCTTCGCTCTCATTGACGAAGGCCAACAGATGCGTTTCCTCCTCAGGAGTTATCGTTCCGTTGAAATAGCGAATGGCTAGTTGATTGATGTCAATATTGCTCTTCATGTTTCGGCCGTTTATATTTGTAACAACCCAACTTGCGTTTACCCACCCCCTCCATGAAATAAAAAATCAATTTTCCTGGAAATCTTATACCAACTAGTAAATTCGTTACGAGATATAATAGAAATTAAGAAAAACAACACAAAACTTTGCTCTCATCTTTTTCTTTCGTATTTTTGCATAGACAAACACACTGTACAGTGACTATATACAACGACAAAAACTATCTACCCGACCAACTGAACCAAAGTTCATCTGAAGTTTTTGAATATCTATTCAAGACCTATTACCCGCGTTTGCGCAATTACGCGCTACGCTTCGTCAGCGATAGTGACATTGTCGAAGACATACTACAGGAATCTTATCTCAAACTTTGGGAACGTCGCGGACAACTGCAACCCATCTCCATACAATCACTTCTATTCACCATTGTATGTAACGGTTGCCTGAACTATTTGGAGCACAAGGTGATAACCAGGCAGATGAAGGCCGAATACATGAAACAAAACAAACAGGAAAACGAGCGACTTTACCTCTTCGATTTTACCGACAATGCTGACCAACAACTTTTATGCGAAGAGTTGAAAGCACAAATCGACTCCGTATTCGAGAGCTTGCCCGAACGTTCAAAAGAGATTTTCTTGCTGAGCAGAAGGGAAAATCTAAAGAACAGAGAGATTGCCGAGCAGCTCGGTATCTCTATAAAATGGTGGAAAGACACATCAGTCGTGTGCTTCACACCCTCCATACCAGCTTGAAAGATATGGATTCACCCGACTTACCTATGCTCTTATTGTTATGGCTTGCTAGTCTATAAGAGAACCATCTAGTTTTCATCCTTCCGCTGCAAAGGCTCGGCAACATCGCTGCATCGCCTCTTCAGCAGTGCTGCCTAGCCCACTCAGCGATGTTGCCAAGCCACTGCAATGAATTCATTAACTGGCAAATAGGGCGACAAATAAGCAATCTAATGACCCATACACAGCTACATGGCGAGGCTATTAAAAAGTACAACAAATAGTAAACAAAACAACATAACAGTTTACCTTTATGGAAAACTAAATTCATACAATTTAAAATAAAGTTTTCCATTTTATTTTTCAACCAATTGAATATCATAGACTTGACATATTTTAACACGACAAAAGTTTCCCAAAATGAATTTCATATTAATAAATAAGCTATCTTTGCAAAAGCAATCAACTAACAACATAAGAACATTTAAAATACACTATTTACCCTATCATGATACAAACGGTTGTAAAGAGAGATGGTCGCATCGTTGGATTCAACGAGCAGAAGATTAGTGCGGCGATTCGTAAGGCCATGCTTCACACAGAAAAAGGAGAAGACGAAGCACTCATTGTCAAAATCACCGACCATGTAAACTTCAAAGGCAAGGCACAGATGACCGTAGAGGATATTCAAGATGCCGTAGAAAAAGAGCTGATGAAGAGTTCTCGTAAAGACGTTGCGCAGAAGTACATCCAGTATCGTAACCAGCGTTCGATAGCTCGCAAGGCTAAGACACGCGACATATTCTTGGACATCGTCAACATCAAAAGCAACGACGTGACGCGCGAAAATGCCAACATGAACGCCGATACACCGGCCGGAATGATGATGAAGTTTGCTTCAGAAACAACCAAACCGTTTGTCGACGATTACTTGTTATCAGAAGAAGTACGCGAGGCCGTACAGCATAACTATATCCATATTCATGATAAGGACTATTACCCTACCAAGTCGCTGACCTGTGTACAGCACCCGCTCGACATCATTTTGAAGCACGGATTCACCGCAGGGCATGGCAGCTCGCGCCCGGCTAAGCGCATCGAGACGGCTGCCGTATTGGCTTGTATCTCACTGGAGACATGCCAAAACGAGATGCACGGTGGGCAAGCTATCCCAGCCTTCGACTTCTATCTCGCTCCCTATGTACGTTTATCGTACCAGCAAGAAGTGAAGAATTTGGAGAAATTGTATGGCGAAGACTTCTCCGCGCTCTACGATGCAGAGATAGACGACTACATCAATCGACCTCTCGACGGCCTACAAGGAGCAGAGCGCGTAAAGCAACATGCCATCAACTCTACTGCCGGACGTGTACATCAGGCCATGGAAGCATTCATCCATAATATGAATACCATCCATAGCCGTGGAGGAAATCAGGTGGTATTCTCGTCTATCAACTACGGCACCGACACTTCGGCCGAAGGTCGTTGCGTGATGCGCGAGCTACTCATCTCCACCTACGAAGGCGTGGGTAATGGTGAGACTGCCATCTTCCCCATCCAAATATGGAAGAAGAAACGTGGCGTAAACTATCTGCCCGAAGACCGTAACTATGATCTTTACCAACTGGCATGCAAAGTAACGGCTCGTCGTTTCTTCCCGAACTTCCTGAATTTGGATGCTACTTTCAATCAAAATGAAAAATGGAGAGCCAACGACCCCGAACGTTATAATTGGGAAATTGCAACCATGGGATGTCGCACTCGTGTGTTTGAAAACAGATATGGAGACAAGACATCGGTGGGACGAGGCAACCTTAGTTTCACCACTATTAATATAGTAAAGCTCGCCATCGAATGTATGGGTATCGAAGACAAGGCAGAACGTATCAATAAGTTCTTTGCCAAGCTCGACGGTATGCTTGAGTTGACGGCCAAACAACTAGACGAACGATTCCAATTCCAAAAGACAGCTTACGCCAAGCAATTCCCATTACTCATGCGTTATCTATGGACCGGTGCCGATCATCTCAATGCCAACGACACCATAGAGAGCGTCATCAACCAAGGAACTTTGGGTATTGGATTCATCGGATTGGCCGAATGTTTGAAGGCATTGACAGGCCAACACCATGGCGAAAGCGAAGAGTCGCAGCAGTTGGGTGTAAAGATTGTCACCTATATGCGCGACCGCGTGAAAGATTTCTCAGAACAATACGGCCACAACTACAGTGTATTGGCCACACCGGCTGAGGGACTTTCGGGTAAATTCACGAAGAAAGACCGCAAGGAATTTGGCAACATTGAAGGCGTGACCGACCGCGACTACTACACCAACTCCAACCATGTACCGGTATATTATAAATGTTCGGCTCTGCATAAGGCTCAAGTAGAGGCTCCTTATCACGACTTAACACGTGGCGGTCACATCTTCTACGTAGAGATAGATGGCGACGCGACGCACAACCCACAGGTAATTATGAACGTGGTAGACATGATGGACAAGCTGAATATGGGCTATGGCTCGGTGAATCACAACCGTAATCGTTGTATGGACTGTGGTCATGAGAATGCCGATGTCAATTTGGATGCATGTCCAAAATGCGGTAGTCATCACATCGACAAGCTGCAACGCATCACCGGTTACCTCGTTGGTACAACCGATAGATGGAATCAAGGGAAATTGGCCGAGCTAAACGACCGCGTTACCCATATTGATACTCCAAAAGAATGATAAGTGTTTTAGACATCATACACGACACCACAGTAGACGGACCGGGCTTTCGTACCTCCGTCTACTGTGCCGGTTGTCCGAACGAATGTCCCGGTTGTCACAACCCACAATCGTGGGACATCAACAGCGGAACATCTATGACGACCCAGCAAATCATGCATGAAATCACGCAAGACCCATTTGCCAACGTCACATTCTCAGGTGGTGACCCTATGTTTCAAGCCGAAGGATTCTTGGAATTGGCACTGGCTATTCGACGCGAAACGAATAAAACAATTTGGTGTTTTTCGGGTTTTACTTTTGAAACCCTACAAAAAAAAGAGCACACTCGTGCGCTCTTAGAACAAATAGATGTATTGGTGGACGGCCCATTCGTGCAATCGCTACGCGATACCGACCTATTATTCCGCGGCTCATCCAATCAACGACTCATTGATGTACGCCGCTCTCTGACGGCCGGCAGTCCGATATTATTCGACTACCAACCATATCCCATAGCTATTTAATCATAAAAGAACGTTGCTTCAACCAATATCCGAAGAAACGATGAAGCAAGGTATTCAGTGCCGTCTTCACACTACTGACAGCCTTTAGTTTATAACCATTCACAAACAAATGGCTGAATGGCAAGGCCACACACCCTTCCGCAGCTATCGCTTCCAGTAAAGCTGCCTGCCCGGAACATACTATGTATAAGCGTTACGTAAATTACGTTGCGTAACGTACGCAATTTATTTGAAACCGCAAAATTTAAGGATTGATTCTGTTTAAAAGGCTATTAAACAGAATAAAATATTGGAATGAACTACTATAAATCATACTTTTGACGGAATGCCTGTTCTCGTTCTTGCGCCTGTTTCAAGAACGATTGGTATTCAGGAGCATCACTATTGAATGGACGATGAGCCAAAGCTTGCCCTATCGGTCGCCATTCTTCAATAAACTGAAAGGTTTGTTTGGAGAAGAAAGTCTCTCCAAAGCGCTGCCAAATATACGATACAGCTTGCTCACTGGGATGCAACATATCTTCACTATAGAAACGATAATCGCGCAATTCATCGTTCATCAACTCGTAAGCCTCAAAATACGTGACGCATTCGGGCATGGTCTGAACGAGTTGATGGGCTGCCAACAAGAGCGTAGATTTAGATAGTTGACTGCCATGATAACCATATTTGCGATAGCGAATAGGACTGACGGTCACAATAACATGTACCTGTGGATTCTTCTTCGTAAGCAGTTGAACAGCTTTCCGCAAATAATCCGTACACTGTTCTACACTCAATTCCTGCTCATCGAAAAGTATTTGTGGCCGCTTCTGACAGTTATCGACTATCTCACCGGTCTCTTTCAACACATACACATGGTTGGTACCGAGCGTAAATACAGCTACATCGGGCACATCACCCTCATATCGCTGCACAGTATGAAGGATGCTCGCGGGATTGTACATCACGCCAAACGGATTGACGACCACACGGAATTGCGAATCGGCAAAACGTCGACCGATGTTCTCGGCAAAGCATGAGCCAACGAAAAAGAGACGATGGCGTGGCTCAATGGTCCACGCCGAACTTGCTATATCGACTTTCGTTTGAAGTTCCATACATTCTAACTACGACTCACCTGCAGACCTGTAGTACTGAGACTCATATCCACGAAGCGGGCATTAGAGTTCAAACGATGGTCGTTGAGTATCTTCTTGATACGCGCAGCTGCCTCCGGATCTTTCGCAACCATATAGAGATAACCGCCTCCACCGGCTCCCGGCAACTTATAACCTAGACACAAATCGTCTATCAAAGCTGTTAGTTGAGCCACCTCGGCAGGATTTGTTCCAGCATCGAGTAGCTGATTCTGTTGCCAAGTGTGGCGAACCAACGTACCCATTGTATTGAATTCCTGTCTTAGCAACGCCTCGTACATCTCCTTGGTGTGTTCCTTCATGCGACGCAACAGTTCTATCTCATCGTGCTGATTGAGGAACATACGACGTACAATCTCACCCAATATGGTCTTTGCCGTGCGCGTAATACCCGTATAATATAATAGGTGACAAGCCTTGTATTCGGGTTGTACGAAGAGGTCGTTGGGTAAATAGCGTACATCAGGCGTCTGTTCAAAGCCTCTATCGGTTTGCAATAACTTCACTCCTTGAAGCAAACCACCAAACTGATCTTGCCATCCGCCACCCGTAGTAAGCAACTGTTCGAGCACCAATGTGCGTCTACCAATCTCGCTCTTATCCCACAACAGACCGCAGAAATCATTCAATGCACCCAAAACAGTAGCTGCAAGGATGCTACTTGTACCCAATCCACTGCCCGCAGGAATAGCAGACAGCATCGTAAGCTCGATACCGCTACCAAACGCACCAAGCTGTTGTTCGAGCGAAGCAAAACTTTCTTCACCATAAGAAGGATGGAAACCGGCCAAAGCCAAAGCAGCTTTCGGGATGGAGAACGGACTTCCCACGTGGTTGAAATCGCCCAATTGCTCGTACGTAGTAATCTCCTCGGCCGCACCAAGGTCGATACTTCGCAAGATGATATGGCGCTCCTTGCAAGGCTTTACATAGGTTTGCAAAGGCGGTTGACCGTTCAACTCTATGGCAAGATTTATGACTCGACCGCCTTCCATCAAACAATAAGGAGGCGTATCGGTCCATCCGCCGGCAATATCTATACGCACCGGACTACGTGCCCAGACGATTTGATCTTGATAAATGGTGGGATGTGGGCGCTGACCAGCCGCAGCTACCTGATCCATTAAACCTTGGCGTAACAATGAAAAAGCCTTTTCACCTTGTTCACTGTAACCCTGTTCTCCCTTCAAACGATGCAACTCGCTGCGGAACATCGCGTCATGAATACGCGTCATCAGCGGTTCTTCACCCGTCAATGCAGCCGGTTCAGGCAGATTAGCATCCGCATATTCCTTAGCAGCATCCTCTAAATCCACTTGATAAAAAACACTATGTTCATGATTACGGGCCAATGCCGGCCAGTTATCATTACGGAATGAGCGGCGTTGCGCAAAGAGTCGACGCAGATTAGCAACCGCAGAAATATCCTCGGCACTCATCTTTCGACATCCATCAAAGAGTTCTTGAGCCTCTCGACTCGCATCCAAGCCAAGCATATAGCGCAATACCACTCCTATATCCTCTACCGAATCAACCACCGGGAACATCGGTGTTTGCTGTAATTCTCCATCAAAACGGTCTTGGAAACCATAGGTACGAACCACGTATTGCGACTCTCCAACAGGCACAACGTCTACACATTGTCCGGCTTTCAACGTTAGTTCAAAATCATTTTCGGGCACACCGGTGATAATATGTTCGTGAGACAGCGTCCAATGCGAGCCCACACAGCTATTCTCTACCCACAGATTCTGGTTTTCAGCGGTCAGTTTTACACGCAACAGACAGTTCTGTACGAACATTGAAGGATGCGGTTTGCGTGAGTGATGCATGATTTTACGCTGGTCGTTCTCCAAATTTTGAACGGCCAAAGTAGAAGAAAGAAGTTCGTGAGATGTCCCAAAATGGTAGAATTCTCCACCCGGTAACGGCAAAACAGCGACTTTCAATTGCGCTATTTCTTCGTCAAGCATCGTCGGATGGGTACCCAAACAGCAACCGAAATCGCTATACATGTCATAGTTGACAAGCTTTCCATCCTTCATCGAACGCTTCATCATCAACTCGATAGCACGGTCGCTGAAAAGCCAAATACCAATATCCGTGAGATAAAAATAATCCTTCAACAAGCCGTTCAACGTCTCCACTGACGGCTTTTGCAGCATACATTTCATCACACCGGGTGTCTGTCGAGACGATACAAAGACTCCGTGGTCTTTCGCAATGCTTGAATCAAGCCACAGTCCATAACAAACGACGTCGGCATCGGGTATTTCCTGCAATGGTTTCGTGGCACGAATATACACGTCACCACTTACTATCATGGTGTGAAGATGCTCCGGAGCAGCCTCCATGATACGTTCATAGAGAGGTATTTGCAGTGACAACAGGTCTTGAGAAAGGCGCTGTCCACGTTCCCAACGGAACACGGGAATAGGCGTAAGAATCTTTCCGGAAGGCGCATACGAAGGCAATCGACGGCTTTGTCCGCCGGCATGGAGCAGCAATCTACGCTCACTGCCGAGCCATTCGTGCATATCTTGGCCTTGTGCCCACGCTTCATGGCAAGCTTGTAACAACCACGTGGAACCACCACCGGAGCCTAACTTATGCCCAACAGGGTCGTTGGTACAAAACCATTCATCACGAGAATAACCGGTAAGGTCATGGAAACAACCTACCAAATTAGGAGGGAGCGAAAGGAGTTTCTTCATTTTTGTAGATTTTATCTCTTGCAAAAATAAGAAAAAAAACTCACATTCGCCCCCTGGAGAATCAGAAAATAAGGATTTCCTGTGTACTATCGTACTCTTATAAGGTCTTCAAAATCTCATCACAGAGTTCATACGACTTCACCATCATGCGTGGGATATGGAACGGTCCTTTGTAAAGATTACCCTTAGCAGGCTGTGCTACCGTTCCATCGCGATGCAAATAACCATACCATTCACCGAATTGTGCATCGGGGAAGTGGGCGTATGTCCACTCACTTATCTGCCGATGACGGTACAAATATTCGTCATCACCGGTAGCCAAGTAAGCATAAAGCGAAGAGATAATGGTCTCACACTGCGGCCACCAGAACTTCATATCCTGCGAATAATCCTGTGGAGGCAAGTTCTTACAGTCTACAAAGTTGATAATACCACCGTATTGTTTATCCCATCCCCAGTTCCACGACCAGTTAAAGATGGTAAGAGCCATATCAGTAAGCTTCTTATCCCAACCACGATGGCGCGACTCTTCCAACAGGAACCAAGACGTTTCGATACAGTGACCGGGGTTGATAGCACGCGTCATATTGGTATCTACAAACTCACCATTAGGACCTACAGTCTCCAACAAAGCCTTAAACTCCGGATGTATGAAATATCTTTGCAATTTATCTATGGACTCATCAATCTGCTGAGTGAGCTTCGGATCGTCACAAACCTTTCGCAAACACGAGGCTACATTGATTAAAATCATCACAATGGAATGACTCTGGAGATTCACTTCCGGCTCAAATTTTGCTGGCAAAAAGCCCGGAGTATTGAGGAATCGAACAGCATCGGAGAATATATCCATTGCTCTTTGAGCATACTTCTTATCTCCTGTAGCCAAAGAATATTCCGACATAGCTATAGCGGCAAATGTCTCCGAGAATACATAACGACGCTTACGGAGTGGCGTTCCCTCTGCCGTAACAGAGAAATACATATGTCCCTGCTCATCGAAACAATGCTTCTCGATAAATTCCAAGGTGCTGGCAGCAGCATCCAACCACTGCTGATTCTTCTCTATATGATTGTATGCGTATGCACAAACAAAGGCAAAACGCCCTTGAAACCATACCGATTTCGTCGTATCCATCAGTGTTCCATCACGGTCTACACACGTATAAACGCCACCATTCTGCCGATCCCAACCATGTTCCATCCAAAATGGCATGATGATTTTTGTCAAATCATTCTTGTAAGAATTCGCCCAAAAGCTCAAATATTCCTTTTTGTCCATAGCTATATATTTTGCCTGCAAATCATTTTTTATGCGACATGATGCAAAATTAGTTCTTTTTGACCAAGATTCCAAAAGATTCTAGTATTTTATTTTATATTTAATCAAAATATTTATAAATTAATCCTTATTTCCAAACAAATACTCATTAAGTCGTTTTAACGAATCATATAAAGCGTTCTTATCATATAGTTTTCCACCGTAAAACACACCAATATCAGCAATTTTTCTTATTTTTGCATTGAGCAAACAATATAAAGATGTACCTTTTTATATATGGGAAGTACATCATAGGAATTTCAAAGCGTCAAGAAATGAGAAGAACAGCCTGCATCATAGCGCTATGCTGTGCTTGCTTCACAACCACACTTGCCAAGAGCGGTAACCAAAAATTAATCAAGGCTACCGACTCCAACATCCTCTATACAGGTAGAACAGCCCAACAAGCAGACGGTAGCGTCTCTTACGATTGGGTAGGTACCTACGTACAGACGCGCTTTACTGGTAATTCTATCGCCGTCAATATATCCGAAATCGACACCAGTTATCATAACATATTTATCGATAATCGCCTTATAGACAAGATAAAAGTATCGGGACGGGAGCCTCACAAGGTTGTGTTGGCAGAGAATTTAGGTAAAGGCACACACACCTTGAGATTGCAAAAGTGTACCGAAGGCGAGTACGGGTGTACTACTATCCACGGCTTTTACGTAGACAAGGGTGCTCAATTAAGTCCCGTAGCTCGCAAAAGCAGGATGATAGAAATCATCGGCGACTCCTACACTTGTGGCTATGGAACAGAGGGTAAGAAAGCCACTGAGCGTTTCAAGCTATCCACCGAGAACTGTAACAAAGCCTATGGTTGCATCATTGCTCGTTATTTCGATGCCGACTATGCCCTCGTAGCTCACTCCGGCCGAGGCATGGTGCGTAACTATGGCGACAGCGTACGAGTTTCAAAAGCTAACATGAGCGACCGTTATGGGCTTTTGTTCGACGCCCATGGCACACAGGCTTACGACTTCAAAGCCTATCATCCCGACTTGGTCATCATCAATCTTGGCACCAACGACTTCTCACCCATTGCCATTCCGAGTAGCGCACAATACGTCGGTGCCTACGTCAAGCTCATCAAACGCGTCAAAACCAACTATGGAGACGTACCTGTACTTTGCATTCTCCCTCACTCGGCCAACGTATATCTACAGGCCAATTTCAGAGAATTAAAGACCGCCATAGCCAATTTGCAGAAAGTATATCTCGCAGCTCCGATGCTCAACATCGTCAGTGAGGAGTTTGATACAGGCTCTGATTGGCATCCAAATTATCAAGGACAACAAAAAATCGCCATGACACTCATTCCTCAGATTTCAATGATAATGGGTTGGCAACTTAATACCGACATACAATGATTAATATCTTCCAAGACGAGAAAGACTCTAAAAACATGCTTATCAAGAACAAGATAGTAGAGTTTTTCATTCACAACGGCAACTCTACCAATACAGATTTGTCGAAAGAGTTGAATCTGAGCATCCCCACAGTCTCTAAACTCATCAATGATATGAGCGACGAGGGATTTGTACTAGAATATGGCAAGCAGGAAACTAGCGAAGGCCGAAAACCCATCTTATACGGCTTGAACCCCGATTCCGGCTACTTCGTCGGAGTTGACATGGGACAAGACTGTATCCATATGGGACTGATGAATTTCCGCGGGGAACTCATCAACCTGCTCATGGATATTCCTTTCCAATACGCCAATACGATGGAATCGCTCAACGACTTGTGTCAACACATCAACAAATTCATCGATTCCCTCGAAATTTCGCGCAAAAAGATTCTCAACGTCAACCTCAACATTCCCGGTCGTGTGAACTCCGGAACCGGCTATAGCTACAGTTTCTACAACGTATCTGAGGAACCTTTGACAGCCATATTGACTGAGAAGATTGGTATTCATACCAACATTGACAACGATACGCGTGCCATGGCCTACGGTGAATACATGCAAGGATGTGTGAAAGGAGAAAAAGATATCATTTTCATCAACATGAGTTGGGGACTTGGTATGGGCATCATCCTCGAAGGTCATCTCTATAAAGGCAAGTCGGGATATGCCGGTGAGATTGGTCACATGCCTTATTTCGACAACGAAATCATCTGCCATTGCGGTAAAAAGGGATGTTTGGAGACCGAAACATCAGGCCGTGCGTTCTATCGCAAAGTGAAAGAGCACATCGAAGCCGGCGAAACCTCCATCCTATCACAAGACGGACAGACCAACTTCACCATGGAAGAGCTCATCAATGCCACTAATCGTGAAGACCCTTTGTGTCTGGAAGTGCTGGAGCAGATAGGTCTTAACCTAGGCAAAGCCTTAGCCGGTATCATCAACATATTCAATCCCGACTTGGTTGTTATTGGCGGAACGATGTCACAGACTGGCAACTTTTTGATGCACTCCATTGAGACCAGTGTGCTCAAATACTCACTCAATCTCGTCAATAAAGACTCTCACATCGTACAATCCAAGCTAAAAGAGCGTGCCGGTGTCATCGGAGCGTGTATGCTCGCCCGTAAGGTTGTGATTGAAGAGCAGTAAAAATAAAAGTCAGAAAGACTCCCCCTTGCCGTGTTATAATCTATATTCAAGGAGTATAGGGGACAGTCTTGTCAGACTGGAAGTTAGTTATATACGCTATCCGGAGACTGTCTTCGCTATCGCTTGATAGTCCCCGGCTATTGAAAGGGTTGTTCTTCGGACAAGAATACACTCCAATACAGTCGCTCCTTATAAATCTTTTATAGTCTTTCATCCTTATTCTCTCATTTATCTTTTAACCATCCCTCTCTTTTTGAAAAGCCTCTCCCCAGCCATTATCTCCCTCGTTTACCATCGCACCGGCTACGCCGACAGCGACAATTCGGTCGATGACCAATGGTTCTCCAAAAAGAGAGGGAGAAAGAAATGAACCTTTTCCATACCACAACTTAAGAACTCATCAACTCAAAAACTTATAAACTAAAGCCTAAACTCGTCTACTTGTAAACTCTATAGTTCCTCCCTTCTCCCTTAAGAGAACTTGGATAGGGCTTATTTTGCACCATTTAGCTATGATACGGAAGACTTTCCGTATCTACAGAAGCCCCACCCCAACCCTCCCCATAAAGGGGAGAGAGTAAGAAATGAACCTTCCCCGTCCTACAATTTAAGAACTCATAAACTCAAGAACTAACAAACTCCCCCCAAAAAATCGTCTACTTGTCAACTTAAAACCTTCTCCCTCCCCTTTTGGGGAGGGTTGGGGTGGGGCTATAGAGGGTCGGGGTGAGGTTACTGCAAGGCCTTAACAACATTGCTGCCACAGCCGGACAGCATTACTAAAAAGGCTCCGCAGCAATGCTGCGGAGCCTTTGCATTCATTTTATATCTTGATAATGATTACCTATTTGGCACACCATTATGAGGAAACCTAGTCCCTATCAACTACTATTCCAATTCCTTTGGCTGTCGTCGAGCCGAGAATATACCTAATATTATAAGGAGAAGAAGGACAGCATAAGATACATATGCCACGGTTTCAGTTTGGTCTACACTCTTCGGATAGAAGCAGAGAACGACCTTATGTTGGCCGGGCTTCACGTTCAAAGCACGCAATACATAGTTTACACGTCCCAATTCTACGGGCTGACCATCAACGGTTGCGGTCCATTCGGGATAGAAAATCTCCGAGAATACCACTACTCCACCCTTCGTAGAATTTACGTCATAATGCAGTTCATTGGGTTCATAAGAAGTCAATGTGACGATAGACGTTCCGTCTTGATGCGTAGCCTCACCTAGTTGGGTGCGGAATTTAGCATCTGCCACTGCTTCATGACGCAGATTCAAGCGACCCAGTGCATCAAGTTCTTGATTGGCATTATCCACATACGACAACTTATCCACAAACCAAGCATTACCATATACGTATGGATTCTGCACGTCAACAGTCTGATTATTCTGCAATGGAAGAATGAAATGCTTAGCATTCAGCATATTCAGTACAGGGTAAATGGAGTCTCCAGCAACCTTGGTCATATCGCCACCAGCCTGTGATATGGCCGGCAAAATCTTACGCATCTCAGGCTGAATATACGCCTCGATGAGTTCTTGATAACGGCGTAGCTTCGCAGCATGGTAACCACCGATACTCTTATGATAGTAAGAGGTCTCATTCTCATTAAATGTATTCGAAGCCAAATTCAACACTCGATAGTCCAACGACTTGTCACGCAATATTTGACGGTCTACATTTGTCATGACTTGAGGGGCTTCGCGCACGCTCTTCTCTACAAACATATCATCGTTGAGATAACGCTTATTCACCTGCCACATGTCTATCAGACAGAGCAACGCCACCGCTCCTATCATGTATTCAGCCTTCAACTTGCGAGCTTTGAAGAGCAAGAGGAGGAATGTGCCCACCACAATAATCCAGAAAGAACGCCAACAGTCAGCCACAAAAATAGCACGACGCATTTCTCGGAGATTTCCTTCTATAGCCCCAAGGTACTCTGCCGGTATGCTTTTCAAAGCATTCATCTCTGAAGAAGAGATAAAATCGACGAAGAACATATTGGGCATAAGAGCAAAGAGCAAGGCTATACCGCCTGTTAAGGCAAAACTTATATAGACGAACTTTATCTTCTTAGTCAGCAAATCGGGCTCGTCTACTATCTTCTTCAAAGCCAACATGGCCAGCAAGGGAATCGTAAACTCAGCCATAACGAGGATAGATGCCACCGTGCGGAACTTGGAATACATCGGCACATTGTCCAAGAAGAAATCAGTAAACGGCATGAAGTTACGCCCCCAAGACAAAAGGATAGAGAGTATCGTAGCTGCCAAAAGTGCCCACTTCATTGGCCCTTTGACAATAAACAGGCCGAGAATGAACAACATCAACACAAAGGCACCCACATAGACAGGGCCACTGGTGCCGGGCTGTTCGCCCCAATACTGGCCTAACTGCTGATAGATTTGCATGTATTCAGGGTTGGCTTTCTCCATCGCAGTCTTATTAGCTGCCAATGGAACCGATGCCCCGCCCTTGGTATTGGGTACGAGAAGTGTCCAAGTCTCGTCCACCCCATAACTCCATTGTGTGATATAATCACGGTCAAGTCCCGAATTTGTTTGATTGGCTGCATTCTTCTTAACGAGCTCACTCTTCCCTCTCATCGACTCTTGTGAGTACTGCCACGTGTGATAGAGATTGGATAGGTTCAGGCTAATGCCGATAGCGGCACCTATCAAGCACACACCAGTAGCCTTCCAGAAGCGAGACAACTGCTTTTCGCGAATGGCTTCGACTAAGAAAGCAATTAGCATGAAGAAGATGATGAACAGATAATAATAGGTCATCTGCACGTGGTTGGCGTTCACTTCAAACGCTGAGAAGATGGCAGTGACTATTAATCCCGTCAAGAACTTGCCCCGATAAGCCAATACCACACCCGCTATCATCGGCGGAAGATAGGCCAATGCCATGACTTTCCAAATGTGTCCGGCCGCAATAATGATAAAGAAATAACTGGAAAATGCCCAAATAATAGAACCCAGAACGGCCAACGAATGGCGGAAATCAAATGCCCTAAGCAAGATATAAAAGCCAAGCAAATAGGCAAAAACAAACCAAACATTCTCCGGTAACCACAGATGATAGGCATTGATGGCCTGTTTGAGTGCCGTCGTACTGCTATACGATGGTGCCGTCTGATACGTCGGCATACCACTAAACGCAGAGTTCGACCATCGGGTCATCTTTCCCGTGCGTTCATAATAGGCTGCTTGTTCTTGCGCTGCACCTCTACCGGCCGACGAATCATGACGATATAAGATTCTTCCCTCAATATCCGCGGGGAAGAAATAAGCGAAAGAAATCACAGCAAATAATACAACTGCCACAATATCGGGCCAGTAAGTCTTCAATGCTTTCATAAATAAATGTTTATTTTATAGATGCAAAAATAAGGAAATAGTTGCAAACCAACAAGAAAACCCATGTACAACAAGACTCCATGAAAGTTTTTTCGTAAATTTGCAAGAAATATAATCCGGGCATCGAATGTTCTGAAGTAAATGGGAGAAAACAGTAGTAAAAACCTCTATAAGACTTGTAGTTAACCGACATATGTCCATTAACTGCCGATAACTCCAATGCCTAACAAAGGCATTTAACTCCCGACGACTTCTAGTTGAGCAGTCATGCGAAAAGTAAGAAATAGATTTAAGACATGAATATAGGATTAATCGTAGCCATGGACAAGGAGTATAAGCAGCTACACGCGCTTCTCCACGATGTCCATACCGAGCTACATGCCGGTCGAGAATTTCTTCTCGGCACTGTCGGCCAACACCATATTATATTACAACAATGCGGTATTGGTAAGGTCAACTCGACCATTGGTGCCGTCGAGATGATAACCCATTACCAGCCCGACTTGATAATTTCGTCGGGTTGTGCAGGCGGTGCCGACACGTCACTCAACGTGACCGATGTAGTAGTGTCTACTTCATGCACCTACCACGATGCTTATTGTGGCTCGGAATGCCAACCCGGACAGATTCTCGGAATGCCGGCTCGATTCAATTCACCCGATGAGTTGGTAAAGAAAGCATTAAGCATTGAGGCCGAGACCAACGTACGTACAGGACTCATTGTGAGCGGAGAGTGGTTTGTAGACAGCCGTGAGAAGATGGCATCTATCCTCAATCAATTCCCCGAAGCGATGGCCGTAGACATGGAAAGCTGCTCCATTGCACAGACTTGTCATATCTATGGCGTACCGTTCATCTCATTCCGAATTATCAGCGATGTACCTTTGAAAGACCGTAAGGCACAACAATATTTTGATTTTTGGGATCGTATGGCCGACGGTTCGTTTGAAGTGACGCGCCGTTTCTTAGAAAGATTAGATTAACATTCCTCATTTCACCGGTTTGGAAGTTAGCAGGAGTCAACAGAAGTAAAAGCCTCTTCGAGGCAAGAAGTCAACAGACAATTGTCTATTAACTCCCATTTGTAACTCCAACACCCCATAGGCGTTTAACTTCTGATAACTTCGGAATTGAGTAGAACTACGAAACAAGAATAAAACGATTACAATATTTACATCATGGATAAAATACCTTCATTCACCATAGACCACAACCGCCTGTTGCGCGGCATCTATGTTAGTCGCCAAGACACCGTCGGGGGCGAGACCGTCACGACGTTTGACATTCGTATGAAAGAACCCAATCGCGAGCCGACTTTGCACGTTGGCGCCATCCACACCATCGAACATCTGGCTGCAACCTATCTTCGTAACGACTCGGAGTGGAAAGATAGCATTATCTACTGGGGGCCAATGGGATGTCTCACGGGCAATTATCTTGTAATGAAAGGCGACTTAAAGAGTAGCGACATCGTAGAATTGATGAAAAAGACTTTTGAGTTTGTAGCCAATTTTGATGGAGAAATTCCCGGTGCAGCACCCAAAGATTGCGGCAACTATCTGCTCCACGACCTTCCGATGGCGCGTTGGGAGTCGCGTAAATACCTCAATGAGGTGCTGAATGTCATCAAAGATGAGAACTTGAACTACCCACGGTAATTCTCCATAGCGTTACTATGGGCATAAGAAATAAAAGAAAAGACACATCAAAAAGAGATTGGTCGCTTATTTGCAACATCTCTTTTCGATTGCTTTCGCCATCACTTGGCATGGCCTTACTTTATTTCTTGTTCCTTTGGATAGCATGGGACACCCCATTGGTTCAGCATATTGGCGAGGAATTACGTAACTTTGGCATTCCTCTCCTGCTTGGTCTGATTGTCGTCATTTGTACTTGGAACATAGATGATGCATTCCCTTGGATCAGCAACAGTCGATTTTCGTTCTCAAGTTTAACCATGGCCGGCACGTTATTTCTTGGAATTGTCATTGGTTTCCAGATGAATCAATGGAAAAGTAGCGTACTCCATGTAGAGACATTGCAACAGATAAAAAACTTAATGGAGACCGATTGGGTGCACGTTTCGCACTTGGAAACAGACACAACATACAGCAGAACGTACACACATGTGGTTTCTCGACCTCAAAGGCATGGTGCAGACAAGCTCTATTTTGAGATGTTGGATGTGTACGAAGTCAACAAAATGCCCAATGTATATGTTGGAACAAAGTTCACTAGTCGCGAATATAGTGCCATGACGAGCGAAGAAAAGCTTAATCAATACTACAACGATTTCTTCCATCAGGGTATTAACCGCCATGCTTACCCGCTCTATAACCAACCTTATTTGCTCAAACACGAACACCATTCTGATTTATACAAGGGATTTGTACATGCGATTACGAATGGTCATTTCAATGATTTGTCGACCGATGACGCCATTATCTTCCGATTAGCAGACGAGAGTGAGAGTCACAGTGGGCATTTCAATATAGCCGTCATCTGCTGGATTGCCCTCGCATATAGCCTCATCATCATTCTCATTGTGATTTTTGGCAAACCCGATCGTAAGAAATATGAAGAACGAGATGATTTGTTGTTGAGAACAATATTCAATTTCTTACTAACCTCACCGGTTGATGCTAAAGAGGAAAAGCATAAAGGAGAGATTCGTAAATCGGAAAAGACGGAGCATACATGGCACATCATCATGGCCATACTTATAGCTCTTCCTCCCATCGTCAGTATTGTTTATTACTTGGCCATGGTGTTTTCGGGCGTCAGTCTCATGTCGCCCGACGTCTCCGAAATCATCAGTTGGGGTGGCGCCAATAGCTACTTGGTGATGGGATTAGGTGAATGGTGGCGCATCGCTACGGCTTTCTTCTTACACGGAAATCTCATGCATATTGCGTATAACCTCATTAATTATTGGCTCATCTTATACTTATATGTATTTGCGATAGGCAGCCGTAGAGTCATTTTATCTTTCTACATCACCGGCCTTCTTAGTACTTCCTGTGCCATTCTCTTCTCTCCGCACACCGTGATAGGTATTTCCGGCGGACTCATGGGGATGTATGGCTATATTATCATCAACTCTCTCTTAACTCCAAAACACAAAGACGGCATTTGGTTTCCTGTCATCATGGTCGGCATAACTCTCCTTTTCAGTTTCCAAGCCACCGTCAGTTTGGCCGGCCATCTATCGGGCTTGCTAGTAGGTATCATTCTTGCCATTATCTATTATTTATACGATCGAAGAGAGACTATATTAGATTAAATATCTTCATTGCCAATGAAGATATTTTAGAAAAACCTTCATTACGAACGAAGATATTCTAGAATATCATTCGTTATGAATGAAAACTTTTTGCTATCTTTGCCCATATTCATCATCCTTACAGGCATATGATACCTAAACAACTATTGATTCAAATTATTCTTGACCAGCAAAATATCCGTTTAAAAGACGAAGTTGCGCGAGACATTCAACCTCAATGGCTTGAAAGCGAAGAGATAGTAGTTGTCTCTGGAGTAAGAAGATGTGGTAAATCTGTGCTGATACAGCAAATGAGAAAGAGGATGAAAGAACAAGATTTCTTCCTTAATTTCGATGATGATCGCCTCATCAAATTCACCATAGAAGATTTCCAACTACTCCAAGAATGCTTGATAGAGCTCTTTGGAGTACAACATACCTATTATTTTGACGAAATACAGAATATAAAAGGTTGGGAACTCTTTGTACGAAGACTCTATAATAGCAGTAATAAGATTTTTATTACAGGTTCTAATGCCAATATGTTAAGCCGCGAATTAGGCACACATCTCACCGGGAGATATATTGCAATAGAATTGTATCCGTTCTCTTTCAAAGAGTTCTTGACCTATAATAAGATAGAACATTCTACCAAAACCATAGCGACAACAGTTGGAACCGCCACGATGCTCGCCCAATTTAAGAGATACATGAAGCAAGGAGGATTCCCTGCTTTCCTTAGAAATCAAACAAGAGAATATATATCCGGAATATACGAGAGCATTATATATCGCGACGTATTGCTGCGAAATGGCATCACTAACGAACGCGAAGTACTCGAACTCATGCACTATCTTGCCAGTAACGCAGCCAAACGTCATACCTATAGTTCGTTAGGAAAGGTTGTAGGTCTCAAACATCCCGAAACCATCAAGAACTATTTAAATGCTATTAGCGACACTTATCTCATCTTTCAATTAACAAAATATGCTCCATCCGTAAAGACTCAGAGTGCCAGTGCCAAGAAAATATATCTTATAGACAACGCTATTATCAGCACAATAGGCTTCAACCCGACTGACAATATCGGCATCCTGCTAGAAAATTTAGTATTCATCGAGCTCAAACGCAGGCAACTCGATGTATATTATTATGCCAATAAAGGAGAATGCGACTTTGTTGTTAGACATGGCGTTACACTCACTGAAGCCTATCAAGTGACCATGAGTATCAGCGAAGAAAAAACCAAACAGCGAGAAATGAAAGGATTAATAGAAGTTGCGAAAGCAGAGCATACTAGCAAAAACTACATCCTTACGATGGACGAAGAATGCACTATTACCGAAGAAGGCCTCACTATTGAAGTAAAGCCTATTTGGAAATGGCTGCTAGACCAACCCTCTATAAATCAAACTTATACCCAGCCGTAATCGTAAAACAGTGGTTATGATTTTCGGCTCCCTTTGTTATTTTACTCAAACCAAGATGATAACACGCCTCTACAACGACATTCATGTATTCGTATGAGACACCCATAGGGATGGAAAATTCCGTCTTATTGCACTGTTCCATGCGGTCTTTCGTCGTCTGAGTCATCTCGCCATAGGTATAAACTCCACTCTTATTTACCTTATATGGAGTATCCTCCCTACTCTCTTTGGCATTGACCAACCGCGCAAACTGTACTCCTATTTTCACAGCCAGACCGCGAGTAGCATAGTAATTCACCAACAAAGGCACGGTCACATAGTCCAAATTGATATGGTGATGATGGCTTCCGATAAACTCTTCATCTTCGGAAACCTTGATCGGAACCTGTATACGATAATCGGAATAACGGCATCCCTGCATGGAATAAAAGGCACCCAGCGACACACTAATATGAGTAGTTGCTTGATACTCCCCCTGTAATCCGCCCACAAAACCAGCCTTAAAATGAGAATCTAGCGTTCCATCATAAGTATTGAGCCCCATATTTGCCATATTAGCCAACGTGATACCCACTTTCGGTATCAACGAAAATGTTCCTTGATGACTCTGTGCTTGTGCGACTACAAACACGGCAGTTAGCGCTAAAAACAACACCAAACGTTTCATAGCTTTATCTTTTGATTATTAAAAGATAAACGCACCACAATCCAAAATATTGCAAAGGAAAGCCTAAATCACATTAAGTTTTTATAGCTAACAACATAGGTTGCTCCCCTCTCTCGCTTTTATTTATTACCTTTGCATAAGATAAGCTGCACTCGGCAATTTGAGAATGAATTCTCATTGCGCTCATTTGCATTACCTTTGCATAAGATAAGTGGTTCTAGCACCACCAACATTACAATACAAAAATATGAACCCAAAAAGGCTACAACATATACTGATGTTCCTCACATGCTTGGCCGTGATGCTCGCAGTGACCGTAAGACGCGATGGAAAATTGCTCGGCCACGCGCTCAATAACGGTTATCAACAACAGGCAAAAGCAGTATCAACCGATACACTGCGTCAATTACAGGATGGTACATACATCATCAACACCACCCAACTAGGCAAAGACGTCCTTGGTTATGGCGGTCCTGTACCTCTAGAAATATATATCAAAGACGGGAAAGTACAGAAAGTCATCGCACTGAACAACTCCGAATCAGAAGATTTCTTTGCCGAAGCATCCAAACTCTTGACCTATTGGAACGGCAGAACAACCAAAGAGGCACTCACCATGAAGGTAGATGGAGTGAGTGGAGCCACTTATTCCTCGCGTGCCATCATCACTAATATGCGACTAGGACTGCAATATGCGGCCAAAAACACAAGCAAAACAAACCTTTGGGAGAAGATGGATATGTCGTGGAAGTATGCCGCCGGGCTCGTCGTCGTACTCATGGGAGCTATCATTCCACTATTTTTCAGGAACAAGAGATACCACACATTCCAACTCATCCTCAACGTCATTGTACTAGGATTTTGGGGTGGTACGTTCATCAACTACTCGCTCATCATGGGCTATTTGGCCAATGGCATCGACATATGGACCTCGCTCGTGCCGCTCATTATGCTCATTACGGCTTTCATCTATCCGTTCTTTGGCAAGAAAAACTATTACTGTAACCATATTTGTCCATGCGGTTCTATGCAAGATTTAGCCGGAAAAGTGACACATAAGAAATGGAAAATGTCAAAACAGACGGTCAAATGGCTCACCTCTTTCCGTCAAATACTATGGGCTGTTCTTATGGTCATGATGTTCATCGGAGTCGGTTTCAGTTGGATGGATTACGAAATTTTCGCGGCGTTCATCATCCAATCAGCATCTTGGATAGTATTGGTATTAGCCGCCATCTTCCTCGTTCTCGCCATCTTCGTGCCTCGTCCCTATTGCCGTTTCGTTTGTCCCACAGGCACATTGTTTAAGATAGCAGAGGGAGCTAAATAAATAACAAACGCAAATCGGGGGCATCCACAGTTGTGGATGCCCCCGATTCTATTTTCAGAAATCTTATTCTTTGTTCGCACGCTTACGCTCCAAGTGATCCAAAATCAACTTGCGCATACGCATATTCTTCGGTGTTACCTCTACCAATTCGTCTTGACGGATATACTCTAAGCATTCCTCCAAACTCATAACGGTCTTAGGAACCACCCTTGCCTTTTCATCTGAACCACTGGCACGCACGTTAGTCAACTGCTTAGCCTTGGTTACGTTGATAACCAAATCGTTCTCGTGGATATGCTCACCCACTACCTGACCGGCATAAACGTCCTCACCCGGATCGATGAAGAACTTTCCACGATCTTGCAATTTGTCGATAGAGTAAGCATAAGCTGTACCGGTTTCCATCACTATAAGTGAACCGTTGGAGCGACGTTGAATCTCTCCCTTGAACGGTTGATAATCTTTATAACGGTGAGCCATGATAGCTTCGCCCTGACTAGCGGTCAATACGTTGGTACGCAAACCGATGATACCACGCGAAGGAATCTCAAATTCGATATTCACACGGTCGCCCTGATTTTCCATTCCCAGCAAATCGCCCTTACGACGGGTTACCATATCAATCATTTTGCTGGCAAACTCTTCGGGCACATTAATCGTCAATTCCTCGATGGGTTCGCACTTCTCGCCATCAATCTCTTTGTAGATAACCTGTGGCTGACCCACCTGTAGCTCGTAACCTTCACGACGCATGGTCTCAACCAACACAGAGAGATGAAGCACACCACGCCCGCTGACAATCCATTTATCGGTACTATCCTCGAACGGACGAACGCGCAAAGCAAGATTTTTCTCCAATTCGTGCTTCAAACGGTCGTTGATATGACGAGAAGTACAGAACTTTCCTTCACGTCCGAAGAACGGAGAATCGTTGATGGTAAACAGCATACTCATCGTAGGCTCGTCGATAGCGATAGGTGGAAGAGGCTCCGGATTCTCAAAATCACAGATGGTATCGCCAATCTCAAACCTTTCCAAACCGATGACAGCACATATATCACCACTGTCTACATGGTCGGTCTTCACGTGACCCATGCCCTCAAAAGTGTGCAATTCCTTTATCTTGGTGCGATCCTTTGAACCGTCGCGATGGCTAACCGTCACATTCATACCGTCGGTCAACGTACCACGATGCACCCTACCTAC
Organism: Prevotella sp. C0026C3; assembly: GCF_056590795.1. Taxonomy (NCBI): domain Bacteria; kingdom Pseudomonadati; phylum Bacteroidota; class Bacteroidia; order Bacteroidales; family Prevotellaceae; genus Prevotella; species Prevotella sp. C0026C3. The sequence goes on from NZ_JBWPWW010000001.1 coordinate 245,535, forward strand.
GGCAATACGACCTGTATAACTGCTATAGTCGAGCGATGTGATGAGCAACTGTGGAGTACCCTCCAACTGCTTCGGTGCAGGAATCACTTCTACAATCTTATCCAACAGATACTCGATATTGTCGGTAGGTTGCTTCCAGTCTTCAGCCATCCAGCCGTTCTTAGCCGAACCATAGACCACCGGGAAGTCCAATTGGTCTTCGGTAGCCTTCAGATCGCACATCAAGTCGAATACCATCTCGTACACTTCATCTGGACGACAGTTGGGTTTATCTACCTTGTTTACCACAACGACCGGTTTCAAACCTATCTGAAGAGCCTTCTGAAGTACGAAACGAGTCTGGGGCATCGGGCCTTCAAACGCGTCAACAAGCAGAATACAACCATCGGCCATATTCAATACACGCTCTACTTCACCACCGAAATCAGAGTGTCCCGGAGTATCTATAATATTGATTTTCGTACCTTTCCAGTTGATAGATACGTTTTTTGAAAGAATCGTTATCCCTCGCTCACGCTCCAAATCATTGGAGTCCAATACCTCGCCGCTGTTATTCTGGCCGTCACGGAACAGTTTACCAGCGAGCATCATCTTGTCGACCAATGTTGTTTTACCGTGGTCGACGTGTGCTATAATCGCAATGTTTCTAATATCTTGCATTCTTTTACCTTAAAATTCGATGCAAAGGTACGGATTATTCTTCACATACCAACACGCTGATAACACTATTTATACTCTCCTTTTGCATAACACTTCTCACCCCAAATTACTCACTACTCACTCCTAACTAGTCACCCTCAACTCGCTGCAGCGTCGTGGCAACATTGCTGCCTTGGCCGAACAGTATCGCTAAATGGGCGAGGCAGCAGTAGTGAAGAGCCGTTGCAGAAGCCCCACCCCACCCTCCCCAAAGGGGGAGGGAGAAGGTTTTGAGTTGACAAATAAACGATTTTTTGAGGTTAGTTTGTTAGTTCTTGAGTTTATGAGTTCTTAAATTGTAGGACGGGAAAGGTTCATTCCTTTCGCCCTCCCCTCTATGAGGAGGGTTCGGGTGGGACTTCTATAATGACGAATTGAATTCGTCCAAAGAGCATTCTTCTGTCCGAAGGACAGCCCTTTTAAGAGCCGGGGACTATCAAGCGATAGCGAAGATAGTCTCCGGACAGCGTAGACAACCAACTTCCAGTCTGACAAGACTGCCCCTATACGCCTTGCATATAGATTATAACACGGCAAGGGGGAGTCTTTCAGACTCAAATCTCTTACGCATTTCCCATAAGCCTAAAGGATTACGGCTATTGAGAGGGCTGTCCTTCGGACAAGATAGAAGTTTGAAAAGAACGGAATATACACCATGATGTTATGAAAAATGTGGACTCCCCCTATCTCCCCCCACTACAAAAAATAGGGTCGAGGAACAAATGTTCCCCAACCCTATGTCTCTAATATTTAGCTTTCCGTGCGGTTATTTGGTATACCCCGGAGTCTGTTCCAAAGCATCGTCGTTGTTAAGAGTATTCTTATCAATCGGCCACAAGAGCTTGTGAGATTCCGATTCCTCCAAAACAGGAGAGGTACCATCCACACTTCCCTCTTTCATGAAGACGAGATGCTTACCATTCTTGGTGTAGGTCATACGACACAAATCCCACCAACGCTGGCCTTCCTGTACAAACTCTTTATCCTTTTCAGCTAAGATGGCCAACTCGTTCTTGGTAAAGTCGCCAGCAACAAACTTAAACTTATCGGCCCAGTTTTTACCATAAGCACGCTCGCGAACATCGTTGATATACTTCTCTACAGCAGCCTTGTCGTCTTGCATATTTGCAATTTCGGCCAAAGAGAGGTAAACCCACGACAGTCGATAGTAAGGTATATCGCCACAGAACACACGCAGTCCGGCAGAATTGATAATACCGATATTCTTTCTTACCACTGTTCCCCAGTAAGTAAGAGAGTTATCTGCAGCTTTCTTATAAGTAGGTAGGAAAGTTGCCAAGCGGCGAGAATCTTCCTTATCAAACTTATTGAACAACGCCTCTTTGTACTCATAGCGCTGAATACCACCTGCACCTGCCATCTGTAATGGGTCGTCGAAGAGTGTACCATCTTCCAAATACACGTTCTTATTCAACTGTCCGGTACCGATGTTGTACACATATTGGCTATAATAATTAGTAGCTTCACCTTCAGCATAGCGTATAGCAAAGACTATTTCGCTGTTCCCCTTGCCATTGGCTGCATCAAATACACTGGCAAAAGTAGGTCGTAAAGAAAGACCGTAATTCTTGGCCACGCTTTCAAGATGAGCCTTAGCCACAGCCAAATCGGCCGTATTGGCCTTGTTATCACCGATGCTTACCTTAGCATTCCACAAGTACACTTCACCAGCCAAACACTCTGTGGCAGCTTTCGACCAATAACCTTTCTTATTTCCGCGGCCATACGGGTCAAATTTTGCATTATCTCCGAAATTCTCCAGCGACTTTTTCAAGTCGGCTTTGATTTGAGCCATCACTTCAGAAGCTTTGGCACGAGGCATATAAAGTTCTGCTGGATTAATCTGCCCATCAATTACCTCTGTACCAAGACGCAATGGTACACCGCCATATACGCGATAGAGATCGAAGTAATAGAATGCTCTCAAGCCATAGGCTATACCCAAGAAATACTTCTTATCGGCATCGGCCAAATAGTCGGCAGCCTCAATTCTAGCAATGGCTAGGTTACAGTTAGCAATATAACCGAAATAGTTACCAAATTTAGATACACCAGGATGCTCGGCATCAAAGTTCTGTGAAGCAATATCTCCACCATCGGTAGAAGAGCCATCGGCAGTGGTTCCTACCTTATATTGACCACCACGCAAATCGCCAAACACCATATTATGAGTCCACTCTGCGCTACGCATATTGCTATGCAGACCATCTATATAAGCTTCGGCTTGCGAATCATTCTTCCAATACGATGTACTACCATAGTAATCAATTGGTGCCAAGTCGAGTTTATCAGCACAAGACGTGAGCCCCAAAGTCGTTCCAACCATGATGGTTGATAAAATATATTTTGCTTTCATGTCTTTAATTCTTATGTGTCAATTAAAATGTTGCGTTCACACCCAAGATGATTGTACGTGGCAATCCATATCCCATACCGGAGTAAGCGCCACCACCGTGAGAGTATTCAGGTGTTGCGATAGGTGCAGACTTGATATAACCAAGGTTCTGACCGGTAATAGAAACTTCCAGATTCTTCATGGCGAGTTTGCTTACCCAAGCCTTTGGCAGGGTATAAGCGAGCGAAATCTCGCGGAAAGCCAAATAGCTACCATTGTAGGTAAACAGGCTTGAAGTACGGTTGTAGTTACCGGTACCAAGTTGGTCGGCCCATACATAACGAGGATACTTGGCGTTAGGATTGCTCTCAGACCATGTATTGAATACGTCGGTAGTAGCATTATAGGTACCTTGCATATTACCCAAGAACCAAGGAGTAGTACCATCGTAAGTCTTGAAATCAAGAGCGAAGTCGAGACGAGTGTACAGTGTGAAGCCTTTATACTTGAAAGTAGAGTTGAAACCACCAGTCCAATGAGGCATGGTATGACCTAGTTTCACTTGGTCGAGATTGTCGATGATGCCGTCGCCATTGATGTCTTTCCACTTCACGTCACCCGGCTGGATACGCAGTGCATTTGCTTTCTGTTTATCAGAGAGAGCTGCCCATGCTGCCGGACCATACATATATTTACCATTGGCGTTACCTGATTTCACTACCAAATTACCGGGAATCTCGTCGTAGCTCTTATAGATACCTTCTGCCTGATAGCCTACAAGCAAGCCGGGCTCTTGGCCTTCTTGGTATCCACCTACAAAGATGGTCTCATCAACTTCTTGTCCTGCAGCGTTCTTAACTTTACGTCCGGTGTAGATTTCCTGTCCACCTTGGCGATTACGCTCCAGTTTGTTGTAAGGAAGCGCAACAATCTTATTGATGTTATAAGCGATGTTAAGATTAGCATTCCAGCTCATATCCTTGGTTTTCAAGATTTGAGCACCAAACTCCATTTCGATACCACGGTTGCGGAATTTACCATTGTTGTTGGTAATACCAGAGAAACCGGTGGTAGAAGGAAGTGTCAATTGAGCATACTTATCCTGCGTCAAACGGTTGTAATAGGTGAAGTTAGCTGTCAAGCGGTTGTTCAAGAAGCCTAAGTCTACTGCAACTTCAAAGGTATGGCTCTTTTCCCAACGAAGTCCGGGGTTAGGTAATGTACCTATCAAGAAGCCAGTATTACCATTATAAGTGGTTGTACCATATCTACCTTGCAATGTATAAGCACCGATACCCGAAGCATTACCGTTGACACCATAGCTAGTACGCAACTTACCATATGACAGGAACGGGAGTGCATCTTTCACAAACTGCTCTTTCGTAGCTACCCATCCGGCAGACACACCGGGGAAGAAGCCCCAACGATTGTTGCCTAACAATGATGAGTAACCATCGTAACGGAATACTCCGGAGAGTAGATACTTGTCTTGATAGTCGTAGTTGACACGACCAAAATAAGACAGGATACGGTATCTCTCATGGAAAGAATCTATATCACGCTTATTCTCTTTAGAGCTGGTCAAGCCCAAATCTGCGAAGTCATCGGTTGGAGCGCCACTACCTGCAGCACTAAAACGTTTGGTATATCTATCGTAATACTCAGTACCCAACAATCCATCTATCGTATGGTCTTTCAAGAACGTAGTATTATAACTGATGGTGGCATTATAAGTTTGAGAGAATGTACGATTGAAATATTCAGACGTAGAGCGGGTACGATTGAACTTGCCGGGATTGGTTTCAAAATCTTTAGAAAATTTGCCGTCAAGTTCTTCATCGTAGTACCATTGTCCGGAAGCATGCAACATCAAGTTAGGAATAAGTTCAGCATCGAAGCTCTGAATCATCGTAAACTTGTCGCTCTGATTATCAACAACCCATTTATCGGGCTGGTAAGACTGGTTGCCATCGCCAGAGTTCGGACCAAGCAACATGTTTCCATCTTCATCGTCATAACGAACCGTAGGAGGCAACGACTGGATACGACCGAAGTAGTTGGCTTCGCTAGTCTGCGAACCCGGCATACTCTGCCAGTTGGCACGGTTGTAGCTGAAATTTGAACTAGACTTCAACCAATCGGTAACCTTATAACTACCGTTGAAAGTGAAGTTGTAGCGCTCGTAGAACGACTTTATGGGGAGGCCCTCAGACTTATTGTAACCCAAACCTGCATAGTAAGTACCACGCTCGTCACCACCCGACATGCTGGCATTATAATCCTGTGTCATAGCCGGATTGTTGAAACTGTACTTAGCTATATCGGTCTCGCGATAGATAAGAGTCTGACCGGGATTGACAGGATCTTCCATACTCTTCCATCCCTTGTCGAGCAAACCTTTGTTCGCATCGGTCAATGGTAGAATATTCCAAACCATACCGGTACCATATTTATTACCTGTACCAAACGGAGTTTTGTTACCTAAAGCCGCTTTACTAGCCCAATCAGAGTTAGCATAAGCTAGACGCTGGTAAGTAATATAATCTTTGGCACCGAGGAATTCATAGGGATTGTTCACATAGTTCCATCCCACCTTAGCTTTTAAGTTGATTTCACGATGCCCACTCTTACCGGTTTTTGTGGTAACAAGGATTACACCATTGTTGGCACGAGCACCATAAAGAGCCGTAGCACCGGCATCTTTCAAAATTTCCATAGACTCGATATCCTCAGGGTTGATGTCGCTTAAACTTTCGCGCAACTGGCCATCGACCATCACTAGAGGAGAACCAGTACCGTTGAGGTTGGTACCACCACGAAGAACGATATTAGGAGTAGAACCCGGATTACCGGAAGTACTGGTGACACGCAAACCGGCAACAGCACCCGCGAGCGCCTGAGCCGGGTTAGAATATACACCCACATTGAAAGCGTCTTCCTTTACCTTGCTGATAGAGTTGGTCAACTTAGCACGACGAGTCTTTCCACCATAACCTGTTACGACCACCTCAGAGATGAGCTGTGAGCTTTCGGTCATCTTGATGTTCAGACTAGCTTCACCATTATATACGACTTCCTTCTTATCGAAGCCTACATAAGTAATCACCAAGGTTTGTCCTTTCTTGGCATTAAGCGTGAAACGTCCGTCAATATCGGTCACAGTCCCCATGGTCTGTCCCTTCACAACAACCGAAGCTCCGATAATAGGACCGAAATCATCAGACACGGTACCAGTCACTTTCGACGACTGTTGCTGAACTGCTAAAACTTCAGCCGAATTGCTGGAAGCTGCCGCGAGGCACGGTGAACTACCCAAAGCAAGGATAGCTCCTCCCAATAATACTTTTCTGTAGTTAGTTGTCATAATTCAAAAATATTAATATGGTTTTTGGTTTCTATCGGTTTTCTATATATTTCTCACAACAAGATTTGCTATAATTCGTGCATCAATCATGATAATCGCGGTAAAGTTATATAAAAATAATCAAATAATAGAATATTTTTGATATAATATTTTTATTTAGTCGTACTAAAAGAAAATATTAAGAAATAAAACCCAAAAATGAGCTAAATAAACAAATATATTACCTATACAAAATAAAGATATTCATGTTAGCAAATTGAGAGATGATGCCCTATATATATAATAAGGTATAGTAAAGCCTCCAAAGTACACACGAACAAACACAAGAAAAACACAGGGAATGAGAAAAATAATACGATTTCTCTAGGATTTGCCTAAAAAATATTGTACCTTTGCACCGCTTTTATCTATCTAGGCAGGTGAAGGCATCTATAAAATAACATCAATATTAACAAAAAGCTATGTATTTAGACAAAGCAAAGAAAGAAGAGATCTTTGGTAAGTACGGAAAGTCTAACTCTGATACTGGTTCTGCTGAAAGCCAGATAGCATTGTTCTCGTTCCGTATTGCCCACTTGACGGAGCACGTAAAGAAAAACCGTAAAGATCATACTACCACACGTGCATTGACACAATTGGTAGGAAAGCGTCGTGCATTGCTCGACTATCTCTACGACAGAGACATTGAGCGCTACCGTGCTATCATCAAAGCTCTTAGATTACGTAAATAATCTGAAAGTTCAAGCACAATTTGCTAAAGAAAAATCCCTGCCTATCTTGAGAGATGGCAGGGATTATTTTTTACTATTATTGGATTAATTGCCGGATTTGACCGACAAGGTATTGCTGCACTTCAGGCAATTCACCGAGTCCATGTTGTACCACTTCGACTTGGTAACCGGCTCGTTCTAACTCTTCTTTCCACTCTCCATCGAGGTCTTCGGCCTTATGGTTACCGGCGATATAGAGCAACGGTACAAGGACAACATGCTGATGGCCGGAAGTTTGGAGAATCTTCTTTAAACTATCGAAACCGGGATACCCCTCGATAGTCACCACATGGCGATTGCCCTCACCCTGTTCTCTGAACATATAATCGAGCATACTGTAAACGGCATTCGCCATACTTTGGGTACCATGCCCCACATAGAACACTTCGCTATCTGCCGATACCGGTATCGAGCGAGTAAGCACATCGACCATCTTTTGACATGTTTCGACGCTGCTAAAAAGCGGACTTCCCACCTTAATCGTATCAAACTTGTGACGAAGAGGGGCTATAGCCTCGTTCATAATACCGGTCATGATGCCGTCAAGCAAATGGGTTGGCTGCACCACAACCTGACGATAGCCATCACGATGCAGTGCTTCAAGCGCCTCGGCAATAGTGTATTTTTGGATATTCCGCTTCTTCAAAGCAGCTATAACCATCTTCGAAGAATAGGTTTCGCGCACTTCCAAGCCTGTATTTTGGTGCACCAAAGCATTGATAGCATCCAATGTCTTAGTTCTACGGGCATCGTTATTAGTCCCATAGTGAACCATCAAAATAGCTGTTTGACTCATAGAAACGAGGGAAAAAAGGAAAAATAGAAAAAGGAAAGATATTCTTTTCATGGAATAATAGGAAGCTATTAGGATTAATCTTCGAGGATTTCACGAAGCGGAATCATCACAAACTCACGCTGTTCCATTAATGGATGAGGAATCTTCAAATCGGATTCGTCAACGTGAAGTTGGTCGTATAGCAGAATGTCTATATCAATGATGCGGTCGGTATAGTTGTCACCATCGGTCTTCTCCATCCTCCCAAGATCGCGTTCTATCTGCTGTGTCACCCTCAACAATTGTCGTGGAGACAGCGGAGTGTCTATACAGACACACATGTTGATAAACTTATTGGGAGAAGAGAATCCCCAAGGCTCTGTTTCAAGAAGGGAGGAACTGCGCAAAACAGTCCCTACCCTCTCTTCCAAGAGGACTATAGCATCGTGCATCGTACGTTTTCGATTGCCGATATTAGCCCCCAACGACAGATAGACCTTGTGCATCAATCGTCGAGAATGAGTAAAGAGTCGCCGAAGCAACCGAACTTATAACCATTTTTAGAAGCCAAGTTATAAGCCTCCATCACCAAGTCGTAACCACCAAAAGCAGCCGTAGACATGAGCAATGTAGAATAAGGATGATAGAAATTGGCTACCATACAGTCGGACAATCCGAAATCATAAGGAGGGAAGATAAACTTATTGGTCCATCCATCATATTCTTTCAGCATACCATCGGTGCCCACAGCTGTCTCCGTAGCTTTCACAATGCTGGTACCGACAGCACATACACGATGGCCTGATTGCTTGGTCTCGTTCACGATTTTGCAAGCCTCGGCACCTACAATCATCTGCTCCGATTCCATCTTATGTTTGGTCAAGTCTTCTACTTCAATAGAATTGAAGTTGCCAAGACCGCAATGTAGCGTGATATAAGCAGTATTGATACCGCGTATCTCCATACGCTTCATCAATTCACGACTAAAGTGTAAACCGGTAGCCGGAGCCGTAACGGCTCCTTCGTTCTGTGCAAATACGCACTGGAAGTCGTCTAAATCCTCAGCCGTAGCGGTTTGGCTCTCACGATTATCAATGATATAACGGGGCAATGGAGCCTCACCCAATGCAAACAACTCTCTCTTGAACTCGTCGTGAGGGCAGTCGTAGAGGAATCGAAGCGTACGACCACGGCTCGTAGTATTGTCGATGACCTCGGCCACCATCGTACCGCTCTCGTCGAAGAAGAGCTTATTGCCAATACGAATCTTGCGTGCCGGCTCTACCAACACATCCCAAAGACGCATCTCTTCGTTCAATTCGCGCAGCAAGAATACCTCGATTTTCGCATCGGTCTTTTCTTTAGTACCATAAAGACGAGCCGGGAACACCTTGGTATCATTAAGGATAAAGGTGTCGCCCTCATCAAAATAGTCGAGGATATTACGGAATTCCAGATACACAGGATTACCGTTTTTATCTTTCAGCGGTTCGCCCTTTTCGTCCGTTTGATACATATCTATCTTTTCAGACTTGCGATGAAGCACCATCAGGCGGGCTTCGTCACGGCGCGTAACAGTGAAAGAATTCTTCTCACCTTTGTCGTTAGTGAACTCATGCACGATGCTATGAGGATAGAGAGCGACTTGCTCCTTGGCTAAATCAAATTTGAATTGCGATAGTTTCATTATATTTCCACCTTTACTTTTCTATTTCTTGTTGTTCGATCCACTCTTGTATATGGTCGAAATCGATACAGTCTTCTGCTTTTATCTCGCCTACACGAGTGCGGCGAAGAGCCGTCAGATAAGCTCCACTCTGCAATGCCCTGCCTAAATCGCGAGCCAAAGCACGGATATAAGTACCTTTACCACAGACCACCCGAATGCTTACTTGCATCTTAATGGGGTCGAAATCGGTCAGCATAATCTCGTCGATATGCACATTTTTAGGTTGCAACCGCACCTCCTCACCAGCTCTACGAAGTGCATAAGCGCGGTCACCATTGACCTTACAAGCACTATAGGTAGGCGGTACTTGCTGAATATCGCCCACAAAACCGGCGAGTTTCTGCTCTATAAGTTCGCGAGTGATATGCTCGGTCGGGAACGTTTCGTTCACAGGATGCTCCATATCATAACTCACCGTAGTCGCTCCAAGCTGTAATGTTGCCGTGTATTCCTTGGTATGACTTTGTAGTTGCTCTATCTGCTTGGTACATTTGCCCGTGCAAAGTATCAACACTCCCGTGGCCAAAGGGTCGAGTGTACCCGCATGACCAATCTTCACTTTATAGCCTACATGCTTGCTTAGCACATATCGGACGTGCGCCAAAGCACCAAAGCTAGACTTCCCATACGGTTTATCAATACCGAAAATCTCTCCTGTTTTGAAGTTCATTAGCCCACCATTGCTAAAGAGTGACCACTCAACAACCAAAACAAGATGAAGCCACCGACGATGATTCGATAGATACCGAAGGCTCTAAATCCATATTTAGTGAGGAAAGCAACAAACCACTTCATGGCCAAAAGTGCCACAACAAAGGCTACCACACTGCCCAGCCCAAGCATCATTAGATTGTCGGTAGTGGCCCATCCGGCTGTCGCTGCATCTGAAGAGAAGAACAATTCGTATACATCAAGCACCGTAGCAGCAGCCATTGTAGGCACAGCCAAGAAGAAAGAGAACTCGGCCGCAGCCCTACGAGTGAGCTTCTGAGCCATACCTCCGACGATGGTTGCCATCGAACGAGAGACTCCGGGAATCATGGCGATACACTGGAACAAACCTATATTGAATGCACGCTTTTCTGTTATCTGATTCTCTTCACTCCCTTGATTGAAGATTCGGTCGCAGAACAGCATGAATATACCACCTACAACAAGCATGATAGCCACTACTTCCACACTCTCTAGGAAGCGATCTATCAGCCCGGTCTTCTTGCCGATAAGTCCGATAACTACCGCAGGAACAAAAGCAACGAGCAGTTTCCAATAGAAATCCCACTTATGCAAGAACTTCTGTAACGGCGTACTACCAGCCGCAGCAGGGCTATGATCTAAACGGAAAAAGCGATTCCAATAGAGACATACCACCGAAAGGATGGCACCAAACTGTATAATAATGGTGAAAGCCTTAACAAATGGAGTACTCTCAATGCCCAATAAGCCTTGCGTAATAATCATGTGGCCCGTAGAAGATACGGGCAAAAACTCGGTCAATCCTTCTACAATGGCAAGGATGATTGTCTGTATAATGGTCATGAGTCGATGTTATCGTTAGAATCTTTAGACTTGTGCAAAATGGCATAAATAATAGATAGGAAGCCTATCAAGCATACGACAGGTGCCACTTTGATACGCTGAGCGTTGAAAATAGAAGGATCGTACATATTCTCCGTAGAACTTCCGCCACTCATCATGATAAAGCCAATGATGACAACTAATACGCCTATAGCCAATAACACGAAGTTGCTTTTTCCAAAAGCCAGATTTCTTTTATCCATGATAATCCCTGATTGATGTTCAAAATTAAATCTTATATAAGTCTCCGGCTTTCATTCGGAGGAACTTGTTGACAGATATATTGGCGCAAATGGCCGTAATAATGATTCCAAAGAGGAATACAGATGCACCCGTAATGGCCATTACCTGCCATGTGACAACGGTCAACATACCCGGCTCATAGGCATAGAGAGCAAACAACATACCTCCCAATACCACATCGGCCAGCAATGCTGCAACAACTCCTATGACGACATTGCGCTTGATAAACGGCTTACGAATGAAGCTCCACGATGCTCCTACGAGTTTCATCGTGTGTATAGAGAAGCGCCGTGCATAAATACTAAGACGGACAGTGTTGCTGATCAACGAAAAAGAAACGAATGTCAAGAGAGCCGCCAGCACCAACAATACGATACTGATACGCCTCAAATGGGTGTTCACACTATCCATCAAATCTTGTTGGTAAGTAATATCGCTCACCTTAGAATTACGTTTCAACTCCTTCGTTATCCATTTCAAAGAGTCGCTATTGGCGTAATCGGCCTTGAGCCGAACTTCTATCGAGGCCAAGAAAGGATTCCCCCCGATAAACTCAGATGGGTCTGTCCCCATGGCTAGCGTCTGCTCTTTCAACGCTTCTTCCTTACTAATAAAGTGGACAGTATTGATATAAGGACGGTTTTGAAGCGATTGACATAGTTGTTTTGCTTCGGGATTGGTCATGTCGTCTTGCAACATCATCGTCACCATTAGGTTTTCTTTGACGTAGTTAGACAGATTCTTCGCTGTCAAGACAGAGAATACGACCATTCCTAATAATATAAGTACCAACGCAGTGCTGATACAAAGAGTAACAACCTGCAATCCACGAGGATTACGGGTACCGTTCTTTTTCTTTCCCATTCTGTACAAGGTATATTACACCAAAATCGTTGCAAAGTAACAAAAAAAACACTGATAAAACGAGTGATTAACGTGCATTAACACCCGTATTACCCTTCCGGCATGACCATAATGGCTCCGTCCTATCGGCATCAAGCTTTACGCAACAGCAAATAGCCCACAATTCCGCCCACGATCGACGCTGCAAAAATACCCAACTTGGCCAAAACAATGCTTCCGGGCTCGGTAAAAGCGAGCACAGAAACAAACATTGACATCGTGAAACCAATGGAAGCGAGGAAGCCTAGTCCCGTCAACACTCGCCAAGACATAGCCTTATCGCGGCGTCCTATCTTAAGTTTGGTAAGCAACCATACCGACAATAAGATACCTATTGGTTTACCCAATAGCAAGCCAAGCATCACTCCGATAGCCACATGGTTCTCAAATATCATTGAAGCATCCATATCTACAAACGAGACACCGGCATTGGCAAGAGCAAATATAGGCATGATGACGAACGAAACAAACGGTTGGATACTGTGTTCTAGTCGTTGGAGCGGTGGGATAGCGCTCCGCGTATCTCTTTTTACATCCGAGATAATCTCCACTTGTTCCTCTTCCAGTGTCATCACATCATTAGACTCGGCAGCCTCAAAATCCTTCATCCGTTGCTTCAAACGAGCAATGAATGCGGCTTCAGGGATAGAAGAGTCGGCTGGAATCATAAAGGCAGACAGCACAGCCGAGATAGTAGCGTGCACTCCCGACATCAAAAAGCATACCCATACACCACCAACGGCTATGATACCATAAAACCATACGTTCTTCACACCCAACTTATTGCCCACAAACATCAGCAACAAGAAGAGCATACCGACACCAATACTCATCAACGAAATATTGGACGTATAGAACAACGCTATCACTAATACCGACCCTAAGTCATCAACAATAGCCAATGTCGTGAGGAATATCTTTGCCGAAAGAGGCACTCTGTTACCCAACAGATAAAGTATGGCCAGTGCAAAAGCGATGTCGGTAGCCATAGGGATTCCCCATCCATGAGCCACAGGCGTACCGGCATTGAATGCCAAATAGATGAGCGAAGGTACCAACATGCCGAAAATAGCCGCTCCAACAGGTAACACTACCTTACTTAAATGGCGTAGTTCGCCACCGATAAACTCTCGTTTCAACTCCAATCCGATAACGAAGAAGAAGATAGACATAAGTCCGTCATTCACCCAATGTTCCAAACTGAAATTCAGATAAGGTTTACCATTCCATATAAAACCGAAATGCTGTTCAAAGAAAGCAAAATAATCTTCGCGCCAAGGAGAATTTGCCAATAGCAAAGCTATGACGACTGAGAGACCTAAGACGATGCTGCTAGAACGCTCCTTTTGCATAAATTGTTGTATCGGCATGAACACATGTCGTCCTATTGTCTGCTGAAGATGCTGTACCATTTTAATATTTTATAAGTGAAAAAAGCAAGAGTGCGCATCTCTATCTAGCGATACATCAAGTATACACATCACTTCTTGATATTTCCTAACACGCATCTCTTTCATTGATGAAAACATGAAGCCCAGACCAAACGTGCTTCCCAAGATTCATATCCATTTGCGTCTGCAAAGGTACTAAGAAAAGACGAAATAACCAAACGCCCCACCTCTCATCCCATCCCATATACCTACAACAATACAATGACCTTGCACGTATAATAAAATAAGGTATGGGTTTCCCTATAAACTTATTGTCTTAATAACCATAAACGGAAAAAGAAGTCGTAACTCTCATAGTAATCATCATGACGTGTTATGAAATCCTTATCCAACAATCCTTTGATAGCAGACTGTATCGAACTAGCCGATGCCAGCCTATGTCTACGAATAAATTCTTCCGACATCAGATTCCGAGCCTTGCCCTCTTTGCAAATGGCACGAAACAATTCTTTCTGTTTGGCCGGCAACTGATATAACAAAGCCTCATAAGCAAATGCACTCTCATCAAGGATGCGGGTAATAGCCACAGGGACAAGTTCCTTCTTACATTCTCCTCCTTCCGTTGTCAGCACATATAACTTGTTGAGTATACGCTGTAGATACCATGTAACACCATCAAACATACTGTATATTTCTTCCACAACATCAGCATAAAGTACTCGACAGCCCTCTCTAAACAAACGAGTAGCAAATTCTGTATATACACTCAAGTCTATAGCACCAATATGCTGCAACGCCGTACTTTGATAAAACGGACGACTATGGCTCAAAAACATCTCAGTCATCATGGTACGTTGAGACCCGGAGAATACAAAATAGGCATTATGGCATCGTTGTATCTTAGTTCGTAACAAGGCCTCAACACTTTTTTCCGGATACATACAAATGGCTTGAAACTCATCTATAGCAACAAGACAAGGTTTATCAGCCATCTCCAAATACCGGAAAATTTCATCAAGCGTTACTTCCGGATTCTGTATGTCCCCCAACTCCACATTCCAAGTTGGATTACCATATTGGTCAAACGATATACCCGAACGAACCGATCGGAGACAATCCATAAACAATTCTAATACCTTTCTACCAAAAGGTTTCAATGCACTGAGTATTTCTTTACCTAGCACATTGACCATCTCTTGCAACGATTTCGTCGCATATATATCTACCAAAAAAGTATAATAGCATTGCTGTATATCCTTCTGATGAAAGAAATGGGAGATAAGACCGGTCTTTCCCATACGTCGCTGAGCCATCAATGCCACATTGCGACCATTCTCTAGATGCTCGCGTATGATACCGGTTTCCGCCACTCGATCGCAGAACAAATCGTCAGATACATAACCATGCAATATAAAAGGATTTGCTATCATAATAGAAATAAGCTTGTTAATGCAAAGATAATCATCTTTTTCCAATTACCATCATGTAATTATCATAAGATGGTAATAAGTATAAAATATGCTAATTCTTACGTAGCATCATTACTTCAGAACATAAAATCGGGCACAAATGCCACCATAACAGGATTTTCATTACCTTTGTAAACCAACTTTATACAGACATTATGAGTACGATAATATATCCATCACCGATTTTCGGACCGGTACATAGTCGCCGATTAGGATTGTCCCTAGGCATCAACTTGCTACCGGGCGACGGCAAAGCATGTACTTTTGACTGCATCTATTGCGAATGCGGATTTAATGCCGACCATCGCACACAGTCTCCTTTCCCTACTCGCGAACTTGTAGCCAAAAAGCTTGAGGCACAACTTAAAAAGATGCACGAAGCCGGTGAACACCCCAACGTATTGACGTTTGCAGGCAATGGAGAGCCTACGAGCAATCCGCATTTCCCCGAAATCATCGACGACACCATCTGTCTGCGTAACCAATATTGTCCCGATGCAAAGGTAAGTGTGCTTAGCAACGCCACCTTTCTTAAACAGAAAGCCGTACACGAGGCACTCATGAAGGTAGACAACAATATTCAAAAGCTGGATACCGTCGACTCGGAATACATCAAAAAGGTAGACCGCCCACTCAGTCCGAACTACAACGTGGAACGTATCATCGACCAACTAAAAAGCTTCAACGGCCACGTCATCATCCAAACCATGTTTATGAAAGGTTGTAACAACGCCGGTGAGAGTGTCGACAACACATCGGAATACTACATTGCCCCATGGCTTGAAGCTGTCAAAGAGATAGCTCCGAGCGAGGTCATGGTATACACTATCGACCGTGAAACACCCGACACACATCTCCAAAAGGCCACTCGCGAGGAATTGGATACCATCCGCGACCGCGTCATTGCTGCCAGAATCCCCTGTACAGCATCATATTAGAAAAGGTAAGAGTTCAAACTCTTACCTTTTTTATTGTCTATCATCATCACTTATTCCACTACAGCCGTGAACCCACCATTACGTACCATACGGATATTGAGCGTGGTATCAGAGTTCGCTTTTTTCTTTTCCATGCGGTAGTCCATAGCTTGTAAGCCGGCATTAAAACCATCGGTAAAGAGTGTCATCTTATGTGTACGATGCCATCAACAATATACTTTTAATCAAAGAGGCCGATGCACAGCGACTCAACCTGTTCAAAAACTATTGTAACGTGTTCCATGCACTCATCTATTACAACATGGTAGTGGCTTGGGGCGATATGCCTTATCTATCACAAAGACAAACCGATTCTGGTAGTCGAATTGTACGCACTGGCAAGAAGACGATCTTTACTAATTTGGAAACAAACCCAAAGAATGCCATTGAGTCACTAAAAGAAGAACGAAATGAATCGTTAAATGGTGAAGAGGGATTCTTCTTCGTCCCTAAAGATGTGGCACGTATCATCTTGGCACAAATTTATATGTATCAAGGCGACTACAACTCGGCGACGCCATTACTGGAGAAAGTCGTCAAAAACGGCTATTATAGTCTCGACAATAGCAACTACAGCAATCTGGAAACGCTTAAAGCCATCAACAGTTACAGCAAAGAGAATATACTATCGTTAAGACCTCAATACATAAGAAATGCCGAAAAAGGCTTCAAGGATTATTCTTCGTATTCGTTACCAGTGCTGAATTACACTGACGTAATGCTGCTCTATGCGGAATGTATGGTACATACCGGGCAGGCAACACAAGCCAACAATTATTTGAAACAGGTAGTAGATGCCAAGCATATCAGTGTTTCGGACAGTGGGATTACAGGTATCAAGGAAGCAAGACAAAAGTTGTTGCTCTACAGTATCGGCAACTTCGCTTTCATGAAACGTAACAAACTCGCTATCACCGAATATGGCATCAAGGACTATCAACAACTTTTGCCAATTCCGTTTAGCCAAATTGACTTGAATCCGGGCATGACTCAGAATCTCGGATATTAACAAAACCGACTGAAAAACAATAAGGGCTGACCTCACGGCCAGCCCTTATCATAAACACAAGATGTATAGGTATGAACTACATCTTGCTGATAATACCTAATTGTGTACCCTCGATAAAATTCACAATATTCTGAATTTCAATGCTATCGGGCACTTGTTCCTTCACTTGAAGCACTGCATCGAACACGCTTGTCTGCCCATGGAACACCAGTCGATAAGCATTAGCAATATGCTTCTGTATCTTTTCGTCGACACCATCTTGGGTCAACATCACATCGTTGATACCCGTATAAGACACCGGACGACCACCTGCTATAATATAAGGTGGTATATCTTTGGAGAAAGTAGTGCCGGCTTGAATCATCGCACGGTCGCCTACGCGGGTCTTACTATTCTCAATGACGCTGCTTGAGAAGATTACTCCGTTCCCGATTTCGCAATCTCCGGCTATCTTGGTACCGTATCCGAACACACACTGATTACCCACCTTGGTGTCATGAGAGATATGGGATCCTTCCATCAGGAAGTTATCATTACCTATCACCGTGGTACATCCGCGGTGTGTGGCACGGTTGATAACCACGTTCTCACGAATAATATTATTGTCGCCGATGATGAGTCGAGAATACTCCCCGGTAAATTCAAAATCCTGAGGGAGCGCACCTAACACCGTGCACTGATGTACCTTGTTGTGGCTACCCATGCGAGTACCGTTGAGAATGCTCACAAATGGGAAGATTACACAGTTGTCGCCAATCTCCACATCGTCCTCGATGAAAACGAAAGGATATATAGTACAGTTGTCTCCTATCTTTGCTTTGGGAGAAACTTCTGCTTTAGGACTTATTTGACTTGCCATCTTTTCTTGTTTTAAAATTCGACAATTACTTGGCTCCACCGCCCAGTGCATAATATAGATTAACCACAGCCTGCATCTTGGAGAAGTCGTCTTGCACCTTGGAAAGTTCTGCATTGAGTAGGCTCTGCTGGGCACTAATAACCTCCAAATAGGTGCTGTTGGATTGCGACATCAACAGTTTGGTATCGACAACGTTCTGCTTCAGCGTAGCCACCTGCTTTTCCTCGATACGGCTTTTAGACGCCGAAGCGTTGTAAAGTATCAGGGCGTTGCTCACTTCACTGCCCGCACTCAAAAGCGACTGTTGCCATGTGTTGTAGGCAGCTTGGTACTGGTCTTTCGCTACACGGAGTCCGGCAATGAGTTGTCCACGCTGGAAAATAGGCTGTACAAGACTACCTACCGCACTCAACAAGAACTTACCGGGATTCACGATACCCATGCCACCACTGTTGGTAAAGGCACCTGTGGGCGAAATTGTGAGGTTGGGATAGAAGCGACTACGCGCATTCTCCACACCATAGAAGCACTGTGCCAAATTCATCTCGGCAGCATGAACATCTGCGCGATTGTTCAATAGTTGGAGAGAGATACCTGTTGAAAAGTTGTCGGGAAGGCTCTGATCTGCCAATTTACCACGGACAATGGTCTGAGCCGGCTGACCTAGCAAGAGAGAAAGCGAGTTCTCGGCCTCACGAATATTACGTAGAAGGTCGGCCTTCTGTGCCATGACAGAGTAGTAACTGGCTTCGGCACTCTGTACTCCGGTAGAACGTACGCGGCCAAGTTCCTTCTGTATCTTCATCACATCCCATGTATCTTTGGTCAACTTCTCCATGTTGGTGATGATATTCACTTCTTCGTCGAGCATCAACAGGGTGTAATAAAGGTTGGCAATATTGGCTATCAGCTTGGTCTTCACCGCCACTTGATAGTCTTTAGTGCCTATCAAAGCCATCTGCGCACTACGCTTGGATGACAACAAATTGCCAAAGAGATCGACTGTCCAACTGGCTGAAATGGGTAACGAATAGGTCTTCGTAGCCTTATTTCCATCCCATGAAGCGATAGTTCCATTGGGAGCAAAGGTGAAAGAAGGCAAGAATGCCAACTTTGCAGCCTTGAGTTGAGCCTCAGCCATATCAACATTGAGGGCAGCATTGAGCAAATTGGTGTTGTTAGTCAACCCTTTTTCGATGAGAACACGCAACTGTGGGTCGGTAAACACACTGCGCCAAGGCAGATTACCAAAGCTCGCCGTGTCGCGAACTGCCAACGTATCGGTGACGGAAACAGTGTCCCTCACCAGTCCCTGCGTGTTGATAACAGGTCGTTCGTATTTTCCGTATAGGCTCTTACAGCCTGTCAAAGACACGACTGCAAGGCCTAATATGATTAAACTCTTTATTTTCATCATTTACTTTTCTTCTACTTTATATTCAATAGGGCGTCGAGCATATTGCTGCAACTCAGTAGCAACTTCGGGATTGTTCTCGTCTTCGAAGACAATAGGCTTGAACTTCTCTTGCAAATATTCAAAGATAACGAACAAAGCCGGTACTACAAAGATCTGAATCATCATACCAATAAGCATACCACCAACGGCTGCTGCACCTAGAGTCTGGTTACCATTCTTGCCTACACCGCTTGCAAACATCATCGGTAACAGACCAATGACCATGGCAAAACCGGTCATCAAGATAGGACGAAGACGCGAAGAAGCACCCAAAATAGCGGCATACTTGATAGCCATACCGGTACGACGACGCTGCAAAGCGAACTCTACTATCAAGATAGCGTTCTTAGCTAGCAGACCAATAAGCATAATCAGCGAAATCTGCATGTAGATATCGTTGCTGTGACCAAACAAGTTGGTGAAGATAAATGCACCTGCCAAACCGAAAGGTAACGACAAGATAACCGACAACGGAAGCAAATAACTCTCGTATTGAGCCGACAAAATCAAGTAAACGAACACAATACACAGCACAAAGATGATGGCTGTGGTATTGCTAGACTCCTGCTCCGAACGGGTCAAACCGGAGAAATCGTAACCGTAACCGGTCGGTAAATTCTGCTGAGCAACTTCTTGTACGGCCTTGATAGCATCTCCTGAAGAATAACCATCGGCCGGTGTTGCATTGATATTGATACTTGTAAACAGGTTGAAACGGTTCACATTAGACGGTCCATAGACACGCTTCAGTGTGCAATATTCACTGATAGGAGCCATTCCGGCAGCCGTACGTACATAGATATTCGTTAAGTCTCCGGGGCGCATACGGCTTGCAACGTCACCTTGGATCATCACGCGGAAGAGCTTACCATAGCTATTAAAATTAGAAGCATAGAGTCCGCCGTAGTATCCTTGCAATGTAGAAAGAACCACTCTTGGACTGATTCCGCTCTGTTTACATTTGGCTACGTCCACATCTACCATATATTGTGGGTAGTTAGGATTGTACGATGTCATCGCATTTGAAATCTCCGGACGCTTGTTCAGTTCCTTTAAGAAGTCCTGAGTAACGCTGAAGAACTTGTTCAAATCGCCACCCGTCTTATCCTGCATAGAGAATGTTAGACCGTTGGTAGCCGAAAAACCGGGAATCATAGGAGGTCCAAATGCTAGAATCTGCGCTCCTTTGATAGAGGCAATCTGCTTGTATATCATACCAAGGACAGACGTATTAGCCATTGGATTGACGAAGAATCGCATGATACCATCACCCTGCCACAAGCCTGAGAGTTTATAGAAGAATCCGCTGGGGCGCTCGTCGAAAGGCTTCAACTTGATAATAAAGGTGGCTTGGTCGGAACCTTGACCGGCAATAAAGTTATAACCGACGATTTGTTCACGGCTTTGGATAGCTGGATTGCTTGCCAACATGGCATCCACACGGTCGGTAACCTTCTGCGTTTCGGCCTGACTGGTAGCAGGAGGAAGCGAGATGGTGACGAACAATGTACCTGTATCTTCATCCGGAACAAGCCCGGTCTTGGTCACACCCATTGAGATGACCAACAATACAATACCCACAACAACGGTAGATATTGTCACAATACGATGACCAATGATATTCTCTACGCCCTTACGATACTTCACGAGCATCTTGTCAAAGGCTGTATTGAAAGCAGTATGAAAACGGTCTATGCGACTCATCTTGCGCTCATGGCCGTCTTTGTCGTGCGGTTTCAAGAACATAGCACAAAGAGCCGGAGACAGCGTCAAGGCATTAATAGCCGAGATAACGATACTTACAGCCATCGTAACACCAAACTCTCGATAGAATGTACCGCTCGTTCCGCTGATGAACGACACCGGAACGAACACCGAAGCCATAACAAGCGTAATAGAAATAATAGCACCTGAAATCTCATTCATGGCGTCAATAGAAGCCGTCTTTGCACTCTTATAACCCAAATCTAGCTTGGCATGCACCGCTTCCACCACCACTATGGCGTCGTCCACTACAATAGCGATGGCCAAAAGTAGCGCAGATAACGTCAGCAAGTTGATGGAGAAACCGAATATCCAAAGGAAAAGGAAGGTACCAATCAATGATACCGGCACGGCAATCAACGGAATCAACGTCGAACGGAAGTCTTGTAAGAAGATGTAAACCACGAAGAACACCAGCACGAAGGTGATAATTAATGTCATTACAACTTCTTCGATAGAGGCATAGAGAAACTCTGTTACATCATAGTCTATCTTGTATTCCAGTCCGGGAGGGAAGTTTTTGGCTTGTTCTTCAAGCACCTGCTTCACACCTTTGGCAATATCATTAGCGTTAGAACCGGCTATCTGCTGTACCATACCCATCACAGAGGGCTGGTTGTTGTTCTTCTGTCCAACAGCATAATTTAGTCCGCCAAGCTCTATCTTAGCCACATCGCGCAGGTGAAGTGTCTGTCCTGTCGACGAATTACTGATGAGGATGTTGCCATATTCGGTCGGTGTCTTCAATCTACCTTTATAGCGCATCACGTATTCGAAGCTGGCATTGCTCTGCTCACCGAACTTACCGGGAGCGGCTTCGATATTCTGTTCGGCCAAAGATGCAGCTATATCAGATGGTATCAAACCATACTGTTTCATCTTATCAGGCTGCAACCAAATACGCATAGAGTAGGTCTTGGTACTGAAAGTCTGCACATCGCCCACCCCGGATACACGCTTCAAGGCCGGAATAATATTAATGTTGTTATAGTTGGTCACGAATTTGGCGTCGTAACGACCATCTTCTGTCGTGATACTATACATGATGACGTTACTCGTCTGACGCTTTGAAGTAGTCACACCCACCTGTGTTACCTCGGCAGGTAGCAACGCTTGCGCCTGTTGTACACGGTTCTGTACATTCACGGCAGCCATGTTCGGGTCGGTACCTTGTTTGAAGTACACCGTAATCATGGCCATACCATCATTCGTTGCCGACGATGTCATGTAGGTCATGTTCTCTACTCCGTTGATACTTTCCTCCAAAGGAGTGACTACGGAGTTCAATACCGTCTGCGCATCTGCACCCGTATAAACCGTCGATACGGATATAGTAGGTGGCGCAATGTCCGGATACTGCTCAACAGGTAGCGATATTAAGCCTATCAATCCCAACAAAACGAGGAAGACTGATACCACCGTTGACAGTACAGGACGTTCAATAAATCTTGAAAATGTCATAATAAACAGTTATTTTCAACAATCTTTTTCTCTACTTTTTACCCTTCATGGTATCAATAAAACCCTTTGCCGAGCCTTGATTGGCTGCCATCTTGGTTGCCTTTTCTAAGTTTACTTCATACTGGGCTTCGGATATTGGCTCTATCTTCATACCGTCGGTCAACGACGTCAAACCCTTGGTTACGATGCGGTCGCCCACCTTCAAACCGGTCAAAACCACATAATTACGCCCATCATTCTGTGGATCGACAGTGATTTCCGTATACTTCACCTTACCGTCTGAGCCTACCGTATAAACAAATACTTTATCTTGTATCTCCGTAGTTGCACTTTGTGGTATCACAATAGCATTACTATGAATGTTTGGAACAATGATAGAACCGGCGCCACCACTCTTCAATACATGGTCGGGATTGTCGAAACGAGCGATCATAGAAAGCGAACCGGTACTTTGATCAATCACTCCGCTCACTTTCGTCACCTTTCCCGGACGGTCGTAGATAGTTCCGTCGGCCAGCTGTAGCTTCACTGCCGGGTAGTCACTAATAGCAGCATGCACGCCACCGGCCTTCTTTGAGAGCTCCAACATATCCTTTTCGGTCATCGAGAAGTATACTTCCATGGTGCTCGTATTAGACACTGTGGTCAACGCATCGGGGCTGGATGCACTTACCAATGCACCTACTTTATAAGGAATATCGCCTACTACACCGTTAGCCGGGCTCTTCACATAGCAGTAACTCAGCATCTCTCTAGCCGAAGCCAAGGATGCCTCGGCCTGTGCCAAAGACGCATGTGCACTCTCATAGGAGTTCTTTGCCGACTGCAACTCATACGAACCGATGACATTGCTACTAAAAAGTTTCTGGCTATTGTCGTAAGTCAACTTAGCCGTATTCATCCCTGAGCGAGCTGTATTCACAGCAGCTTGAGCCTGACGGACAGCTGCTTGATAGGTCTCATTGTCTATAACAAACAACAATTGACCGGCTTTTACAGCCTGACCTTGTTGTACACAAACCTTCGTAATGAATCCCGAAACCTTTGGACGTATCTCCACATCCTGCACACCTTTGATAGTTGCTGGATAAGTAGTTTGCATCTCTGCACTCTGAGAACCAATGGTTACTACCGGATAATGGTTATCGGTTGGCAACTGATTGCGCTTGTTGCCACATGAAGCTATCAAGAGCCCAACGGCTCCAACAAACAAATAAGTCTTAATCTTCATACCTTAAATACTATATATAATTATTATTTCTATCTCATATCATGTAGTCTGACGCGCAACATGCCTCTATCAGCTATCTTATGACGTATTAATCTAAAAACTTATATCGCTATAAAAGTTTTGCGACACAAAAGTACAAATTCTTTGCAAACTTTAGTCTGCAATCAGGTTTTATTTAACAAAGATTATAAGGGAAACTTATATTCTGAATACGATCAAACGGTCAGTCCCATAGAGGCAGCCTTCTTACGCAGCAACTCCAACAAAGGCTCACGCTCGTTAGGCACCTTATTGTCCAGTACAGCGTCTTTCAACGCTTGCTTCAATGCCCCAACTTCTCGCGAAGGACGCAGATGGAACATCTCCATAATCTCGTTACCATCTATCACCGGTTGCAACAATCGCTTGTAATCACGCTCCTGTAAGTCGACCAACTTCTCACGTACAATACGGAAATTGTCGAGGAATCGCTGCTTGCGCTGCTGGTTTTTGCTCGTAATATCAGCTTCACAAAGGGTCATCAGCGAGTCTATATCGTCTCCGGCATCGTTCATCAAGCGACGTACAGCACTGTCGGTCACCTCGTCATCGGCTATGGCTATGGGGCGCATGTGCAAGTCTACCATCTTTTCTACGAACTTCATCTTCGCATCCATCGGCAATTTCATGCGACGAAAAATGGTAGGTATCATCTTCGCTCCTATATAATTATGGTTATGGAACGTCCATCCGGCCACGTTATCCCATCGTTTACTGCGCGGTTTACCTACGTCATGGAATAGCGCCGACCACCGTAACCACAGGTTATCAGTATGTTTACAGATATTATCGAGCACTTCCAACGTGTGATAGAAATTGTTCTTATGAGCACGACCATTGCGTACATCCACCACATCCATGGCTGCTAATTCTGGCAAAATAAGCTTCAACAGTCCGCAACGATGCAAGTCGACGAAGCCTTTACTGGGCGTCTTCGTCATCATGATTTTGTTCATCTCATCAGCAATGCGTTCACCGCTGACAATCTTAATGCGATCGGCATTGCGCTCCAACGCCTCAAACGTCTCATCTTCGATAAAAAAATTAAGCTGTGTGGCGAATCGAATACAGCGCATCATGCGCAAGGGGTCATCCGAAAACGTAATATCCGGGTCGAGCGGCGTGCGGATTATGCCATCTTCCATATCCAAAAGTCCATCGAAAGGATCTACCAATTCGCCAAATCTATCAGCATTCAGACACACGGCCATAGCATTGATGGTGAAGTCGCGACGGTTCTGATCGTCTTCCAACGTACCGTCCTCCACCACCGGTTTGCGCGAGTCGTGGCTATAACTTTCCTTTCGTGCCCCCACAAACTCCACTTCCATGTCGCGGAATTTTACCTGTGCCGTACCGAAATTACGGAACACCGAGAGATGAGCTTTCCTGCCCAACTGCTTCTTCAAGGCGTCAGCCACCTGTATACCACTGCCCACGACCACCACATCAATATCATTTGATGGGCGCTCTAAAAACAAATCGCGCACGTATCCGCCCACCACATAACACTCCATGTGGAGAGAATCGGCTGCTAACGAAATTTGATGGAATATATCTTGA
Source organism: Prevotella sp. C0026C3 (assembly GCF_056590795.1). NCBI lineage: Bacteria > Pseudomonadati > Bacteroidota > Bacteroidia > Bacteroidales > Prevotellaceae > Prevotella > Prevotella sp. C0026C3. The sequence goes on from NZ_JBWPWW010000001.1 coordinate 271,168, forward strand.
TCGAGTAATTGAGCCAAATCGGCATCAGTAAGATTCCTCATTCTTATATTTTAGTCTTATTGGGATGCAAAGTTACTATTTTTTTTCTAATTCATCTAACTTTCTACCCATCTCTTCTCGGCCGTAAGCAATGATTTCCTCGGCCTTGTCATAATCGAATAAACTGTAGCGGCACATGGGTAATTGGACATACAAATCGGGCGGCGTGAGTCGCAAAGCCATCTGAGTATTATTCTGAATCGTCAGCCGTGCCACCCGCAAAGCCATATTAAAATAGTTCTCAGAGAATTTTATCTTATTGAAAGGAAAGTGCGAACGGATTGCAAATTCTAAAGAACTATGCCGTTCGCACTGCGGTTTTAGATAACAAACATACGGTTCATCATCGGGCGCACTGACGTTAACAGCCACTAATAAATCACCCTCTTGGCGCATCACGCGGTCGAGCGGCAACGTATTATGTACACTGCCATCTACCAATACACGCTCTCCATCTATCACCGGACTAAAGAATCCGGGAATGGAAATAGATGCACGGATAGCTTGGAGCAGCGAGCCTTCGTTAAAAACCATTTCTCGTCCCGACACTATATCGCTTGCCACACAACAGAACTTAATCGGTAAATCTTCTATTTTACGATCGCCTACCAACGCTTCCAACGCCATCATCAGTTTCTCACCGGTCGCCACATGATCCAACCCCAGCGAGATACCCATGAGCGAAAGGATACGTCTGCGATCCAAGTTGGTAAGTTCTTGTCGCAGAGCATCCAACTGTCCGGCCGCCCAAAGACCACCTATAAGTGCCCCTATCGATGTTCCTGCTATTGATGTAATGGTATATCCGCGACTCACCAACTCGTCTATTGCTCCAATATGAGCCAATCCACGAGCTCCACCACCCGATAAGACCAATGCCACTCGGCGCTCGTCGGACCGGCACGAGAACCATTTCCTTATACGATTCAATATCTTCATGCTAGTAGTCCTTCCTGTTTCATCATTACAAAAATAATGAAAAAGATGCTTGATACCGCCTTTTTACAGCTAATAATACATAAAAGGGAGGTAAGGAACTGGGATTTCACATATCCAAATTTCCGATAATTACCGCCAAGCACACATACAGGTAGCTACACATAAGCATTGTAGGGACGCGACATGTCGCGTCCGCAGCCAAATAACACCAATGTTTACACCCCACCATTATCCACATCTCATCTCGAAATCATATCAAAATAGAATTTCATCATTGTCTACTTGTCAACGCATCATTTTGTCTACTACCCAACTGCAAGAGCAAGGCAACAATGCTGCCAAGCCGTTTCAGCATCGCTGAGTCATCCCAACAGCGATGCTGACTCAACTTAGCAGCAATCCAAGAGCATTCCCATTACCAGTCGAATCCTTCCTCATAAGCATCGAAAAGATGCTCCGTATCGAGTCGATAACGTTTAAACACCTCCATAACAGCATTTTGGGCAGATGGAGAAATTAGTTTTTCACCCTTTCGGCAATAATAGAATTGCCGGTAGGAAGAGAAGCAATCCATTACCGCTCTACGCACTTCGGGATAGATTTTTCGAGGTACATTGTCGAAAATGTGCAACATACCACGAGCCAACTGTTGCTTCTGCGCCGAGCGATAATACGTGCATGGCGTTCCACTTAAGCCATCGGCAAGTGCATAGGGATTTAACATGTGCATGTAAGTTTGCTTCTCATCCACGTTCGCAGCAAACATCTTGCTCCGCAGGCAAGACGCGCTCAAGGCGCATTTGCCCTCGGTGAGCATGCAAACAACATAGTCTGCCGGTCTTTGATTTGTTGTAGTTTTCATATCATTTGTTTATTAGTCGATGCAAAGTTAACCTCTTTGCACACCTATTGCAACCCCTTGCTGCATACAATGTGCGATACATGAAAGAGACGTTTTGAATATTAAATCACACCATATATCGTTTTTACAAATAATAAATTTATCTTTGCAAAGAAAGAACATATACACTTGAAAGCCGCAATATCATGGATTGGAAGAAAAAAGCCATAACATTATTAGAAGACAGTTTATATCCTATTCCAACGGAATTGAATGAACTTGATTGGAAATGCGCTTTGTCTACAAAAACAGAAAGACTTGCTGAACACCTTTGTGCTTTCTCTAATTACAAAGGAGGAGGGATATTGGTATTTGGAATCAATAATGATGGAAGTTTTACGCCACTCACTAAAACAGATATTGACAACATTATCCAGAAATTAGGAAATATTGCACACAACAATCTGTCATCGTCTATTAGTATAGAACATGCAGTCTTAACTTATCAAGAACACTCTATGCTATTCATTTATATCCCTGAGCAATCAGATAAGCCCATCCACAAAAAGGGGTCAAATATGTTTGATGCATATACACGTTCAGCAGGTTCAACCATCAAGATGTCGAGGTCACAAATCAAATCCCTCATAGCAGACTCACAAGGAACTCCGTTTGAGAAAAGACATGCAAAGCAAAATCTGACAGTAAAGCAAGTCCTCACCCTGCTCAACTATAGGAAATTGTATCAGATTTTGGACAAAACAATCCCAAACAACACGCAGATTGTGATGGAATTACTTGTAACCTTAGGGTATTGTACAGAATCTCTAGACGCAGGAAAGTGGGATATCACTAATCTTGGAGCTTTGCTATTCGCCAATGATATAAAAGACTTTGAAGAGCTTAGTAGCCATTCGGTAATTGTGAGGATATACGAGGGCAATAACAATTTAAAACTACTTCATGAGCAAATCGGAACATATGGATATGCTATTGGCTTCGATGGATTAATTGACTATGTAATGAAGCACTCCTCCACAGAGAACATAAAAGTGGCTCGAATACTGCAACCGACATATCCACTGATAGCCATTAGGGAGTTTATTGCCAATGCGTTGGTCCATCAAGATTTCTCTATACCGGGCATGGCTGTAACTATTGAAATATTTAAAGACAGAATTGTAATAACAAATCCGGGATCCCCACTTGGAGATATTAATCGATTAATAGATATGCCTCCACTATCCCGAAATGAACAACTCGCCCAAGCGATGTTCTTCCTGAGATATTGCGAGCGTCGCGGAAGTGGTATAGACCGTGCCGTTGAAGCCATAGAACAGATGCTTCTACCTGCTGTTAAATTCACAAAAAACGCACTATACACACGCATATTCCTCTATCCGAGAAAGAGAATATCAGATATGACCAAGCAAGAGAAGGTTATGGCGTGCTATCAGCATGCCTGTCTCTCATACGAATCAAACAATCCTATCAACAACTTATCAGTAAGAGAAAGATTTGGATTGGATAAGAATAAATCTGCCGTAGCATCACGTATCATATCAGATACATTAGAAGCGCACTTGATAAAAGTATCAGACGAAAGTATAACTTCTAAAAAATATGCCACATATGTTCCATATTATGTTTAAGTTCTTATTTGCAAAACAAATCAAATAACACCATAATCTACTGATTATCAGAGTATTCTTATTTGCAAAGTAAATCATATCAGTACTTTTACACACAAGAATCGAGTCCTACTATCTCACATTTTGGATATATTTCTAGTATTTATTATCTTTGCCAATAACATCATTCAATGAAAACCAACGTCTCACAATGGACATAGAAGAAGCACGATTGGTCGCGCTACAACACAAAGGAGTGACAGAAGAATTGTTTGCCGAGCGATGGATTTCGTTCCGTATCGAGGGTAAATGGTTCATGCTGATAGAACTGGATACACCCGAACCACGCATTGCCGTTAAACTAAAGCCGGAACACGGACAGGAGTTGCGCGAACAATACGATGGTGTCAAACCGGCGTATCACATGAACAAGAAACATTGGAACGACCTCTATCTAGACCTATTACCCCCCCGAATTGGTGACCGATTGTATCGCAGGATCTTACCAATTGGTAGTTCATTCGCTACCCAAAAAGATAAGAATGGAACTAGAGAAAAATTAGCGCGTAGGCGAATAGATTACATTATCAAGTGCGCACGTACCCTCCTGATTAGTCAAGACAAAGGTAAACATCCACTTAGCAAGGCGAGTGGCAGAAGTAGCCTCAAATCCGTTATTGGGCAACTTGATGAGTATCTTGTTCCAACCCTTGTTGAGTGAGATGCCAATAGGCTTCCGAGCGCTGAAATTCTCATTGAGTAACGGACGTTCATTCGTACGTTCGGTGTAGGTATTCTGCCATTTGGGTGGGGTTATCTCCGCGTCGTTCACCCAAATACGACTCTCTCTATAATCCCATTTACCCTGTCGTGGCGCTACATCAGCCTCACTACGACCGTAATTGTAGAACTCTATCTGTGCACCAGCCATCTGCTTCACGGGCGAATAAACATAGGTATAGGCGTACGCGGTAGTATTGGATTGCGGATGTTCAAAGAATCCGGGCACCATCTTCTCTCCCCAATAATGTCGCAAAAACACCGTAGCGCCCAGCGCAGAATGCGTACCATAAACCTTTCCTTGATAAGTATAAGAAGATTTCAGTTCTTCGGTCTCTGGTGGAAACTTCATTGTTAAATCACCATTATTAGGAAAAGCGTCGGTAATAAGCCATTTCACGTTAGTTTGTTTCACATAGTTGATAGGCTTACCTTGTAGAAAATGCGCCTTATGATAAAGGAACCGACGTTCCCAATCGAAGAAATCGGTGTCGGCAACAGACAGTCTTACCCCTTTGTTTGTGAAATAACCTTTTCCTCCACCAAGCCATCCACGCTCGGCAGCAGCCAACATAGAGGCATAAAAATTGTTCTGCGTAATGATAGATTCATAGCTAGGCATCAGCCTATCGTTCCACATCCCCATGATAACACCGGCATACTGTGCACTCCCCTCCTGTTGTTCGGCAATAGTAGAACCATAAAGCAAGGCTAAATCGGCATACGTATCGAAGTGATTAATGTAGTGATAACGAGAGTCAATGGCCGGTACGCCGGGAGTAGGTCGGCCTCGCCCACTCCACATCTGTGTCATATTGAGCACCGACTTATCCCCCACACCGGGACTCCATGCCATTACTTTGCGACCAAGCGACTTGAGATGGGCTACGATTTCACTTACAAAGGTGTTCAAATCCAATGCATGTTGCCCGGCCAGAGGCTTATCGGCAACACGATATTCGTCTGTTCCTATGTGCATCCATGGGGTACCACTGAAAGTCTCGGAAGCCTCTGTTAGCAGATTCTTCAATTCATTCAGTCCCTCCACCGTGACCATACTATGCCCCATAGCACGACGAAAGGCCTCGCTATGACCGGGCATATCAAGTTCGGGAATAACCGTGATACCATAAGAAGATGCCAAGGTAACAAGTTCACGAACTTGTGCCTTGGTATAATATTGACCGGGAAACCGCGTAAAACTAGAATCGGCATTCAACTGAGGATAAATATCGCTCTGCAATCGCCAACCTTGATTATCGGTGAGATGCCACTGGAATACGTTCACTTTGTAGCGAGCCAAGGCCACAACCTCTTCTTTAAGTCGCTCGAAAGGGATATAACTGCGCCCGATATCATGCATGTAACCCCGCACTCGAAAGGCAGCCCAGTCTGTAATATCGCAACCGGCTATAGACCCACGACGTCCTTCGGCCAACTGACGGAGCGTCTGTGCTGCACGCAAAGCACCCAAACGAGTCGCAGCCTCTATCATTATCGTATTCGGATTGACCGTCAAATGATAAGCTTCTTCTTGGAATCGAGCACCACGAACCGATGCGACCATCCGCACAACAATGGTAGCATGAGCCTTAGCAACAACCTTTCCACCACCTTCAACGACCAACTCGGACAACTCTGCTGCCACACGCGGTCCACCAACGATAGCCACACTATCGGGCATCACGATGGATATAGAGCGATGAAGCGAGAATTGTCCCCTCACCCTTTGCAGTGAATGAGGGGTTGGCATGAGATGGATGATGTCGGCAGAAACCGACAACGGCAAGAATATTGTAAGCAATAGCAACTTCAAGAAAATTCGATGTATCAGGTATTTCATGACAACTCATTTGGATTAGACGGTCACAAAGTTAAAGAAAAATGAGAAAAAGGAAAAGTATAGTAGGCTTTTTTGCTATTGAAAGAAAAATGCGTATATTTGTCATCTAACTAATAGACCGGAGATGAAGAAGCAACTCAATATACTATTGATTATCACAATATGGTTGGTTTCGTGTGCACCAACCGAAGATGAAAAGGCGGCTGCGCTGGTACAGTCGATAGATTCCCTGTATGCACAAGGTAAGTATGCCGATGTACTCGACTCCATTGAGTCGTTACGCAGAACTTATCCTATGGCTATTGAGTCGCGCAAACATGCTCTCAAAGTTTGGCAAGAAGCTTCATTGAAGCTTGCCCAAACCGAAATCGCCCAAACCGACTCAGCCCTACAAGCCACCATTGCCCTCGTCCAAACCTCTGCTACCATTGCCGAACGCAACAAATTAGGCGTCAAGCGTGATTCACTACAAGCCCGCTACGAAGCTATGTGCGGTGTCGTACGAATGATTCGGATAAAACAAAGGGCTGAGAAATAGAAACTTTCAAGGAAGTTATTGGAAACAACCGAAGCAATCCGAAATTATCAGAAGTCCCTAATCAGAACCATTTGATTGGACATGTACACACCACCGTTCACCATCACAGCAAAGATAGTCAACCAAATAGCTGACATATCAGCCCAAATTGAGCGATATGCCATTAGGCTGGAGCAAAACGATAGCCTACATTTGCGTAAGGCAAATCGTATAAAGACAATTCACAGTTCGCTAGCTATTGAGGGCAACACCCTTTCAGAGAACGAAGTAAAAGACATTGTTGAGGGAAAAACGGTGGTGGCTCCCCTCCGACAAATACAAGAAGTGAAGAACGCTTTGGCTACATATGAGTTACTTGATCAATTAAATCCATTCGAAGTCAATGATTTGTTACGTACTCACAGCACGATGATGATGGCATAGACTGATGATGCTGGACACTTCCGACGAGGCGGTGTAGGAGTTTTTTTCAGAACCGGGCGTTGTGTACATTGCCCCACCTGCCGATAGAGTTCCATACCTAATAAACGATCTTTTTGCTTGGTTAAAAACCGCTCAAGACCATCTACTCATCCGTTCCTGCGTATTTCACTACGAATTTGAGTTTATCCATCCTTTTAGTGATGGCAATGGACGAACTGGTAGATTGTGGCAATCGCTCATACTATCAAAATTACATCCCCTCTTTGCTCATCTACCTGTGGAGAATATCGTTTATTCCAACCAAGAACAGTACTATAAAGCTATAGCAACAGCCAATGATAATGCCAACAGCACACCTTTCATTGAATTTATGCTTGATGAAATCTTGAAAACATTAAAGTCTCAACAAGGACAACCTATTAATAAGAGTAGAGAACAAAGAAAATACATCAACGAGGAATTTGAAGCTAGATTTGGCAAAAAGTTCGGTGTAAAGTTCGGTGTAAAGTTCGGTGTAAACGAAAAACAGACGCTTCTTCTCATTGCCAAAAACTCTATATTAACAAGTTCGGAAATAGCCCAACAAATAGGAATAAGCCAACGTGCTATAGAGAAACATCTACAAAAATTCCGTCAACTCGGCATCATTGAACACGTAGGTAGTGACAAAACCAGACGATGGAAAGTCAAATCCATAGAATAACAAAACCATCTCTTGCACTAAACGCAATAAGAAAACACCCCCATCTACCAACTTTCAACAGGCTATAACATAATCAACTCTTCTTGACTCCCAAACTTTCTCACTTGAAAGTTTGACACCTTATATATTAATTATTTGCTTTTCTCGGTGGAATTCATTAAATTTGCAGGCGAAAATTTTAGGATTCATGAGTCATTCCAACACGGAAGAACAGTTCAAGAACATCATGCGCGAATGCCGCACACTGTTCGAAAAGAAGCTACATGACTATGGAGCTTCATGGCGTATATTGCGTCCATCCTCTCTCACCGACCAACTTTTTATCAAAGCCAAGCGCATTCGCTCGCTTGAAATCAAGAAAGAATCACGCGTAGGCGATGGTATCAGGACGGAATTTGTGGCACTTATCAACTATGGTATCATCGGTTTAATACAGTTGGAAAAAGGATTTGCCGATTCCATTGATATGACACCAACAGACGCTTTGGCTCTCTATGACCGACATGCAGAGGAAGCTTTGAATCTCATGTTGAAGAAGAACCACGACTACGACGAAGCTTGGAGAGACATGCGCACTAGCAGTTACACCGACTTCATACTGACAAAGATAGAACGTGTCAAAGAGATTGAGGACATAGGAGGCGAAACTCTCGTGTCGGAAGGTATTGATGCCAACTACATGGACATCATCAATTACGCTGTATTTGGAGCCATCAAATTAGCGGAATAAGCAGAAGAAGTGGACAGACTGAAAACCATCCTCACCAACCTATGTAGATTGCTGCTTGCATTTACATTTATCTTTTCGGGTTATGTGAAAGCCATTGACCCCATCGGCACCCAATATAAGATACAAGATTACCTAAGTGCGATAGGATTGGTGGACGTATTGCCAGACTGGTTGACACTCTTCACATCGGTAGGATTAGCGGCATTGGAGTTCTCATTGGGCATTTTCATGCTGTTCGCTATTCGTCGTCGCGTCATCTCTAAGATTGTTATACTGTTCATGAGTATCATGACAGTTATTACAATATGGATAGTTGTGACCGACCCGATAAAAGATTGCGGTTGCTTCGGCGACGCCATCATCCTGTCGAACACACAAACATTGCTCAAAAATATAGTGCTGTTGGCTGCAGCCATCATTATAGCGATATGGCCATTGCGCCAAATGCGATTCATCTCGAAGAGCAATCAGTGGATTGTCATCAACTATACGGTGCTGTTTATTATTATCTCAAGTGGGTATAGTCTTTACGATTTACCCCAATTCGACTTCCGTCCTTATCATGTAGGAGCTAACATTCTGAAAGGAATGGAGATTCCGCAAGGAGCCAAGCAACCGAAATTTGAGACAACATTCCTGCTTCAGAAGAATGGAAAGACGCGTGAGTTCACACTTGACAACTATCCTGATTCAACGTGGACGTTCGTGGATAGCAAAACGGTACAAACAGAGAAAGGCTATATTCCACCCATCCACGACTTCTCCATCCAGCTCAATAGCACGGGCGAAGATATTACCCGACAGGTTCTTACCAACAAAGGTTACACCTTCCTACTTATATCTCCCCATTTGGAAGTGGCTGACGATGGGAATTTCGGAGACATAAATCAGGTTTACGAATATGCTCAAAACTATGGTATACCATTCTATGGACTGACCGCAAGCGACAGTATAGCCATCAGCCATTGGGAAGATATGACCGGAGCTGAGTATCCGTTCTGTACTACAGACGAAACTACGTTGAAAACCATCATCCGTAGTAATCCGGGATTGGTACTTATTAAGGATGGTACTATCATCCGAAAGTGGAGCCACAACAGGCTGCCTAAGGATGAGGAACTGAAGAAACCACTCGCTCAAACCGAAATTGGCAAGATGTCGGACAATACGATTGCCGGTGACATATTGAAGATCATACTCTGTTTTGTGCTGCCACTGACACTCTTGACCTTGGCCGATCGCCTTTGGGCTTGGAGTAGATGGGTGAGAGCAAAAGAACTGAAAGAAAAGAAACATATTGTTCAACTCTTTAATAAAAAGAATAGTAAAATGAGAAAGAAAATTGTAGCAGGCAACTGGAAAATGAACATGAACCTGCAAGACGGCGTAGCTTTGGCTAAAGAACTCAACGAAGCTTTGGCAGCAGACAAGCCAAACTGTGATGTTGTTATCTGTACTCCATTTATCCACTTGGCTACCGTAGCCGGCATTTTGGACAGCAATACCATCGGACTTGGTGCAGAAAACTGCGCTGACAAGGAAAAGGGAGCTTTCACTGGTGAGGTTTCTGCTGAGATGGTAAAGAGTACCGGTGCTCAATATGTAATCCTTGGCCACTCTGAGCGTCGTCAATATTACAATGAAACTCCGGAGATCTTGAAGGAGAAAGTATTGTTGGCACTGAAGAACGGTTTGAAGGTTATCTTCTGTATCGGTGAGACTTTGGAAGAGCGCGAAGCTAATAAGCAGAACGAAGTAGTAAAGGCTGAACTCGAAGGTTCTGTATTCAACTTGTCAGAAGAAGAATTTAAGAACATCATCATTGCTTATGAGCCAATTTGGGCTATCGGTACCGGCAAGACAGCTACATCAGATCAGGCTGAAGAAATCCACGCATTCATCCGCTCAGCAGTCGCTGCTAAATACGGAGAGAAGATTGCCGACGAGACTTCTATCCTCTATGGTGGCAGCTGCAAGGCTAGCAATGCACCCGAACTATTCGCTAAACCCGACATTGATGGTGGTTTGATTGGTGGCGCAGCATTGAAATGCGCTGACTTCAAAGGCATTATTGACGCTTGGAAGAAATAAGAAATAAATCATTGAAGAATGGAAGGAGAAGACTCATTCCTTACAGAAAGAGTCTTTCTCCGCCTTTCTTTCCCTATTTAAATCGACATGATTAGAAATAAATTCGTCGCTCTATTGATATTGGTCATGTGTCCGTTTGCGACCATCAGCGCCCAAACATTCCTCGAACAACTACAAAAGAAAGTTCCAGGACAAGGCACCGTGTCTGTCAAACAAAGTAAGGAGATAGACGAATTGGTGAATGGTAGCAAGACTCAACAGAATGGTACCAAGCCACAAATAGATCCTAAGACCAAGGAAACGAAGCCCACCGAGCACCCTACCCCTACCACCCAACAACATAACGGTGACTCTACCAAGCGCGAACCAGCTCACAAAGAGGCTACACCGACAACTCAAAAGACTGCTGTTAATCCTCAAAAGACAACAGAAGAGGGTTATGATGAAACAGAAACACCGACCGTAGACTTACGTAAGAAAGTAATGGTGAGAAGTTATAAGGTGAATGGGTACAGGGTACAAGCATTCTCCGGAGGTAACTCCAGAGCCGACAAACAACGCGCTCAACAAATAGGTAACGCCATCAAAATGGCTTATCCAGACCAACCGGTCTATGTACATTTCTACTCACCACGATGGATTTGCCGCATCGGTAACTATCGAAGCATGCAAGAAGCAGTCCAAATGTTGCAGAATCTTCGCAAGATGGGCTACAAGCAAGCAACCATTGTACGTGGTAAGATTACCGTACAAGACTAACATTACAATAGAATATACCGGCTATAAGCCACTCTATCATATACGAAACAAATAGAATGAATCCTGAAATTGAATTTCGTGAGGGACTGGAAGAACTCGCATCACACTACCAAGCTATACTGAAACTCCTTGGCGAAGACACCGAACGCGAGGGATTAGAGAAGACTCCTATGCGCGTGGCAAAGGCCATGCAAGTACTCACGAGAGGCTATTCGCAAGATCCACACAAGGTATTAACTGACGCTCTTTTTGCTGAGAAGTACAACCAAATGGTCATTGTGAAGGACATTGATTTCTTTTCTATGTGCGAACATCATATGCTTCCATTCTATGGGAAAGTGCATGTTGCTTATATTCCCGATGGATATATTACCGGACTTAGCAAGATTGCACGCGTCGTAGACATCTTTAGTCATCGCTTACAAGTGCAAGAACGCTTGACACAACAGATTAAAGACTGCATCCAAAACACCCTGCATCCACTCGGAGTGATGGTCGTCATCGAGGCCAAACACATGTGTATGCAAATGCGCGGTGTCGAAAAGCAAAACTCAATTACGACTACCAGCGATTTCAGCGGGGCTTTCAATCAGGCTAAGACGCGCGAGGAATTTATGAATTTATTGCGTGGAGAATCTAAGAGAATTTAACAATTCCACATGCAAGATTCTCCTTTTCATATCGTTTTATACACATAACGAATTAAAAAACTTATCACATGAAAAATTTTAAAAGTTTATTTACCTTGATGTGCTGTGCTCTTTTGGCAACAGCTTCTTTTACTTCTTGTTTGGGTTCTGATAACAATGACGATTCCAACAATTACAAAAAACTCACTCCTACAGAGAAAACCACAATGATAACTGCCTTATCTGGCAATTATAAAGGAAAAGTGTATTCTTACAAAAACATCTCTGAGAGCAAGCCGGATTCTATGGATATCATGATAAGAGCAGCAATTGATTCTACCATTATTATCCCCAACATCCCCACAAAAGCCATCAGCAAGTATATTACAAGCGACGATAGCACACTTGTAAATCAAGCAAAGACTTTCACAATTAAGGCCAATGTACGTACACCAGCAACTTATTCTACCCAATTCTTTAATAAAGGATATTATCAATTTATAATAATTCCGACTACTACCACATTCTCTGCCGGTTCAAAGAATGTAACTATTGAGTACGCCAACCAATTAACTTTCAAACAAGTTGTTTTATACCCGATATGCGAATCTTTCCAAAATCAATTCGGATGTACGCTTCTTATCAAGAGCATCAAAGTTGGCAATAGCACCTACGACGTCAATTTACCATTGCGATTCAAAGGCAAGAAATAAAATATAACATGCTGAAATTCATCTCATGGAATGTAAATGGGCTACGTGCCTGTGTAGGTAAGAACTTTGAAGCCGACTTCAAAGCACTTGATGCCGACTTCTTTTGCTTGCAAGAAACAAAGATGCAAGCCGGTCAGCTAGACTTACAATTCGAGGGATATGAATCGTATTGGAACTATGCCGACAAGAAAGGATACTCCGGTACGGCCATCTATACCAAGCATAAGCCACTCAATGTGGCTTATGGCATGGGTATCGACGAACACGACCACGAAGGGCGCGTCATCACACTAGAGTATGCCGACTTCTTCTTAGTTACCGTTTATACCCCCAACTCACAAGACGAGCTACGCCGTTTAGATTATCGCATGCAGTGGGAGGACGAATTTTCAAAGTATCTACAGGCACTCGACGCACGTAAACCCGTTATTGTTTGTGGTGATATGAATGTAGCTCACGAAGAGATAGACCTCAAAAATCCTAAGACCAATCATCGTAATGCAGGCTTCACCGACGAAGAACGCGAGAAGATGACAGCCTTATTGGCCAAAGGATTCATCGATACTTTCCGCACACTCTATCCTGAACAAATCACTTACAGTTGGTGGTCGTATCGTTTCAAAGCTCGCGAACGCAACACAGGGTGGCGTATTGACTATTTCCTTGCATCCGAACGGTTGCGCGACCGTATCTCAGATGCCAAAATACATACCGACATCTTTGGTTCCGATCACTGTCCCGTAGAGCTCGTTCTCAACGATTAAGTAATACAAACAAGCAATATCCATTCTTTGATATATACAAAAAGACAAAGGAGTCCGCTTCTCACGAAGCAGACTCCTTTTTTAGTATTATAATAGAGACTTTTATATTTATTTATAAGAGAGATTTTATTTCATTCAAAGAGCGCTTTTCCATCGTTCCGTCTTGGCGAGTTACAGTGAAGTAACTGTGCTTTGAAACACCATCAGCAAACTCTACTACGGCAATACTACCATCGCGCATCTGCAATGTGAAGTATCCTTCGCGCTTACCATTTACAAACTTTCCATGCCACTTTTCATTACCATTCTTATAATAAGTGGTAACTTCACCGTTCAGTACGGTATTCTTATCGTTGCCAAGATCTATAAAGCTATAACCACCCTCAGCCTTCAATGTTCCGTTCATATAGAAGTCTTGGAACACTTCTTGTTTTTTCAAGCCCGTTCCGGCAGTCATCAACAAACGATAATAACTAGCTTGTTCGCTACTTGTAACGTGCAACATATTCTCTGCATAGAAAATAGTATCGGCTACAACTGTAGCATTTTCAATATGCTTACGGCCAAAACTAGAGATGGCCATCATTACCATTGCGGTTATCAAAAGGGTACGTTTCATAAGTCAAAAGTTTAATAGGTCTCGATTTTTCTATTGCAAATATATACAAGAAATATCATTTAAGCTTTTGATTTTAACACTATTTTGCACAAAAATCAACCCTCTTTTTTAACTGAAATATTTCCCTATGCTTTCAGTTTAAAACTTTTAGTTTTTCAAGATTATACTTACAGTTTGTAAAGCCATATTACACAAACCACCCCTTAAAACACCTTCTAAATTACAATATGACACTTTTACGCTCCTAAAACATGTTTTTTACACTCATCAAGTACCTACCATACCTATCTTTTCGATACTTCTTGTTTCAATTTTCATCCAAAATATATCATTGAGTCATCAATCTTACTGGAAGTACGTACTCTGTGCGAACATTTTGCCCATCTTTCTGAGCAGATTTCCAACCATACATTTGACGTAAACTCTCTATAAGTGCTCTATCTACCGAGGGCGAAGAAGGACTTACGATAGCCAGATGAGACAAGCTACCATCGCATTCTACCACGAATCTAGCCACTACCCTACCACACTTTCCCTCCAACTTTCCACGCTCAGGTATTACAAATTGCGTTGAAAAATAGTCCAAAAGGTCTGCTTTACCATTTTTATATGTGGGTTGCACATCGGGCTGCTTACAAATCGTAAGTGAATCATCTATTCCGTCGTTAAATTCCAAATTATCGACAAGAGCGACTGGCTGAGTCGTAGCTTTCATCATTTTCTTCACTCGACGTTTCATCGCCCCGCGCAAAACCTCATAGGGAATATCACTCAAAAAACTATCAGCACCATTATTATAGAACACTTCGAACACAGCCGAATGCTCGCCACTCAGTGCCGGCCCCAGCACCGATGAAGCCTCGATCTCACCTTGAAGCGAAGTCCGAGCGCCACGCGACAGATATCGCAACAGTGTTGAATAGTTATAAGAATCGTTCATCAATGCGCCCAAATCCATCATATCACTCTCTTCCATCACCTCGTGTGCAGTCATATCGTAAGTAATGAAGCGAATCCTACTTTCAGCTTTCTGCGATGAGAGTGCCTCTGGCTGACAATCATATTCCACACGGAACGAGATAAAACGTTCGGGTGAGAAACCTAGCTGTTGCACTTTACAACGCACATAACAAAATTTCCGGTCATCGGGAAGCGAATCCAACTGCCCTACTACCGGCTGCCCTAATCGATTCAGGAAAGCCTTTCTGCTCTGTTCTACGCTTCCTGCATATTGTCCAAAAGCTATCCTGCAAAGTTTGGCTTGCAACGAATCGGATCGCTCACCATTGAGCAAATGCGGCCATTCCAATTCCATATCCACCACGTTCATCTCTTGTCCATGTCTAAGAAACATGTGTTGGCGATCGTAACTTATCAAATATCGGGTAGCAGAGTTTTGAGAGAATGTGGCAACTGCGAATAAAAGTAGCCCACACACCATGGCAATTCGCTTCATTTATCTATCTATTTCCAAGTTATTTATCCAGTTCCATATTACCCGTAAAGCCTATCCTGTCGCGTTGACGGGCATAAGCCATTATCGACGCGCTGCCATTGTCAAACACTGACAACACATATTGCAATTGGTCTTCCTTATTATCCGTATCAATCACAATCTCTTTCAGCCCCCTTTTCACCTCTCGTTCGGTATATCCCACAATCTGAGCTACAAAGTTAAGTCCCTTCCCTCCACCATAAGGTATGTTGTAAGCACGCCCAAAATAAGGCAGATAAGAATGAAGCGTATCCCCCTTGACCGTTAAGCTATATCCGAAATCCAATCGGCGACTCGGTCCCACGGCCGGCTGCATATAGTCCACCGTAATGGTATAATGGCGATCGTTCAAAGCCTGTTCCACCTGCTGTGCCGTGCGCTGTCGCAACACCACCTTCTCTTCCGCAGTCCTTGGCGTACCGCACGAAACCAACAACATCGCCACAAAGGTCATCAAATATAATTTCTTCATCATACGTATATCATTTTAAATTTAACAATTTGTGGGTCTTCCGTGACTCCATAAGGACAAATTAAGCACATCCATACGTATCATTCTCACATCTATACCCACTCCCACAAAGATATATATTAATGTTTATAACAACAAAAAATCGCCTCGATCTTTACATCTGATAAAACAATAAAAATTAAAAACAATGTGGCACTATATATATCACCCAGCAGCCAATAATTACTTAACCTTTAACTTCATCGACTTTCATTTACAAGCACTTCACCTCTCACTCCACTATTCTTCACTCTCAAACTACTGCTATGGCTCCGCAACATCCTTGCTTCGGCTCTACAACATCGCTGCCTAGTTCATGCAACAAGCTTGAAAAGCCCCTGCAACACACTTAGAGTGAAGAGTTAGGAGTGGAAAGTGGGGATTTACAACTTTCATTATGATATGAAATATATAGCAAAAAACTGATGAGCAAGCTGATAGTGGGAAGTTAATTGCAAGATTTACAAGTAAGAATGAATACAGTTGATAACCATAATTTGATTGCGAACACAATATGTAATACTCCTACAGATTCTTATTAAGGGTAAGCTGTTATGACCTAGGAATGAAAAATTAGGAAGATAAAAAAGAAAAAGGGACTGTCAGACAGTCCCTTTTTACTTAAAATGAAGTCGGGATTACTGGATTTACGATTGTCACTTCTTCCGTCATAACTCATTGATAATCAATAGGGTTTTTCTATTAAACACACATTATTTCACCGAGTTTTCACCGAGTCGACAAAATCCATATCTCTTTGATTATACGACATCCGCTACTTTTTTAGAAGACAAATCTTGTACTAATTCTGCAGTCAATCTATCAATTGTTTTTTGCTGATTCTCGATAGTTTTCTGTTGCTTCTCAATTATAGCATACAGCTTTTTATCCTTTTGTGCATCCATACTCTTCTGTCCCATTACAAGCCAGTTCGCATCAATATTATTAAATTTTTCTATGATTTTGACCATGGTTTCGTAGTTAGGTGCATTTCTTCCGGAGACGATATTATTTGCCGAACTCCATGATATCCCCAACTTTCGAGCAAATGTACTGACTGTATGCCCATCATTGTCTAGTATATCTTTAATACGGTCTGTTATTGTCTTCATAACCTAAACTAAATATAACTTAGATAATCCGCCCACATGCCCTTCATTTCTTGCGGAAAGTTACTGCTATTTAATATTCTAGAATCAAACAGATTCACATTCCGATACAGACACAGTTCTAAATTATCCCAATCATTTACGCAAATTCGAAAACCTTTCCTACCTATATATTGTTTATGAACTCTATAATTTTCATCGATGTGACGAATGGAACAATCTCTATCTCTGAACAGAACAATAATAGCTTGCCGTGCCTCACTCCATTCTATTAGACTATACTGGCTATCAATGACAAGATGTCCACGTTTATCAATAGCCACCAAGAACTGTGAATATAATTTCGTATCACAAGCTAAGTCCCCCATCACTTTTTTAACGAAATTTCCTATTTGCCCATCATTAGTTTTTCCAAAAAATCTCATATCTTAAATATTAATTATCCACTAATGTCATTAAGCATTATTCATTTAATATTTCGATATCCTCCCTGCCAAACACAGATTTCAAAACTTGCTTTCTTTTACTTTCCTTTAATTTAATCATGAGCACTGCCTCTACATCTTCCTCATGAGAGGTCTTGCGCACATAAATTTCTGGATATGTGATAATGTCAACGGGAGACATCCTCAACCCTCTTGCAATTCCTTCAAGCCTATCTATTGAAAGATTAAGTTCACCTTTCATTATTCGGCTCATTTGCGATTCGTCCAAACCAGCAAACATAGCTAATGCTGCTTGCGTTAAATTACGTTCGTTCCTGATTTTACGCAGGTTTTCAACAATTTTTTCCGATAACTTTATCATACTTATTAATTATTGTAAAATTAGTGATTGAATCTGATTTAATACGTTAATATGATTAAACTCATTTGTATATACAACAATAAAAACTTGTATTATATTAAATACTATTGTATATTTGCAATATAAATATGATTATAAGTTTTATATAATGCAAGATTATGGAAGAAAAAGTTGAAAAGTTTATTCTGTTTTATCAAACCTTGGATTTGAAAAAAAAGAGGGAAATTAGAAATTCCTTTCTCAAAGAAACGATGTTAAGTTATCCTGCATGGTTTTCCAAAATAAAAAGAAAGAGTTTTTCCCTGCTAGAAATAAAACTATTGAGTAAAATATGTGATACAGATTTCTCACTATGCCAATAAGTGAGTGTCAAAGCTGCGAATTCCACCGCAACTGTATCAACGGATTATATTGCCTTAAACTAAAAAGATACATTCAATACTCACTTAAAAAAGAATGTGAATCTAAAACAACAAACTTATGAAAGTAAAAGACTTTGAAACGGCTATTACTGCATTAAATGTAGGTATCGTTATCGATGAGATGAAACTAAGACACTCTGATGTCCGCCTAGTCATTGCGCACCAAGGTAGCAAAGGAATCGTATGGGATGAACACGGTCGCGCTTTCACTACCAGTCTAGAGCAAGAAGTGTATCTTACACCCAATGAGGATGGCGTATTAGAAAGTGTGAAAGGATACCCTCTTAATCGAAATAAATTATATGACCTTACTTTTGATTAATTATGACAAGTATAAGGAAAACACGGAAAGTTCTCAAGCGCAAATACGGAATTAAGACGATTTCGTACTACGTGAAACTCCCGAAAACAGTAAAACTGTCACCGACGGAGCGAAAATTCATAAGAAGAAGAGTTACCGAAGAAATATGCAAGCGGTTTATTATAAGAGATGTACATTGACAAGGACAGAAGAGGAATAATCTCTATTAACGAATTGAGTGAGTCTGAACTACAGCTATTACATGAAGCATTGAAAGCTTATGTCCGATGCAATTTTGGTTATGTAGATAAAATGGACCGCGCCCGGATTTGGAGATTTGATAGAGAATTCAATAATATAATGAGGCATGAAAAATAATGGAAAGAATAAGCGCTGGACTGCAAAAGAGGCTGAATATATTCAGAAAAACCTTGGCAAGGTTTCGTTAGAGGATATGTCTGTAGACCTCGGACGCAGCATTATGTCTGTAAGACTCTACTTGCTACGCCACCGGCTGGCTCCACACTCCCGGATAAAAAGAAATCTACTATTAGCAATGCTGAAAATCAAATTCAGACATCCGGAAGACTTCACGCCAACACGGGCTTTCTACAAAGAGACAGGCATCGGCCAACGCAGATGGTGGGACTTATATTTTGGCCGGAAAGCTATTACGGGAGCTGAATATACCGCAGTAGCAACCTATCTCGGTGTTACAATTCAAGAAGCGATGGAGTCCAGACAATTAGAGTTATTTGAGGAAATAGAGGAAAAATAATATGGTTGATAAGAATTTTATCGAAAAGGTAAAATCGGCATTGAACATCGTTAATGTGGTCGAATCCTTTACACACTTGCAAAAAGTAGGTGTTAACTACAAAGGAGTCTGTCCGTTTCATGATGATCATACCCCGTCGATGGTGGTAAGTCCATCAAGGCAAACTTACCATTGCTTCGTATGCGGAGCAAGCGGAGATGTCATATCCTTCGTTCAACATCATTTGAACATTACATTTGTAGAAGCTCTAAGATGGTGTACAGTACAAGCTGGATTAGAGTTCCCCGAGAAAGAAATGACTCCGGAGGAAGAAGCACGCTACAAACAAATAGAATCACAGCGTATTGCTGTGGATGCTGCAGCAAAGTTTTATCAAAAAAATCTTTTACAAGCAGAATCGTTTCTAAACAAGAGAGGTTATCGGCTCGATGATAAGGTCTTAGTTGATTTCGGAATAGGCTATGCACCAGCAGGGAATTTATGCTTAACAACACTAACCTCTGCCGGCTACTCTTTAGAACGCTTAAAAGAAGTCGATGTTGTCGGTTCTGCAGACGGAAGAACTTATGATCGATTCCGTGATAGACTGATATTTCCTTTCTATGATATTCAAGGACACGTCATTGGTTTTTCGGGGCGTATCGTAATACCCAAAGAGGGAGTTGGTAAATACATCAATACAGGAGAAACACATCTATTCACTAAAGGTAAACACATCTTCGGGCTTTATCAAGCACGAAAAGCAATAGGTAAAAAGGGCTATGCCTATCTTGTAGAAGGTCAGTTTGATGTGATGTCTCTTCATAAAGTAGGAGTAGAGAATGTTATCGGGGGAAGTGGAACAGCGTTCACCGATGATCAGATTAAACTACTCCTCCGCTTCACAGATTCCATCATCATGATCTATGATGCAGATGCTGCAGGTGTCAAAGCTTCGCTGAAGAACAGCGAACTTCTACTGAAAGCCGGTGCAAAAGTAAAATGTATACGCCTTCCAAAAGGAACCGACCCCGACGAATTTGCTAAAGCGAATGGAGATGCAACACTGGATAAGCTCAAGGAACTGACAGAGCCGTTCCCCAAAGCTTTCAAGAGAATGATGATACCTCACGGCTGCAAGGACGAGACTGTTATTGCCGATTGCCTGAATACGATATGTTCGCTTGTTGCTTACGTTCAGGACGCAGCTCTGAGATTGGAGTATATCAAGTCCATTGCAGTCGATTTCAAAAGTAAAATCAGTATAATTGACGATAAGGTCAGAGGGCTACGTGCCAAGGTAAAGGAAGCATTGCCCCAAACAAAGACACAGTCGGGTATCTTCGGTATTGATGCGCTCAAGGAGAACATTGAAAGCGATCGCCCTGGTATTCTAACCTCGGTTATGCAGGAGTTCCTTGACGGTTATGGAGAAGAACCTATCGTCTACATCGCTGGTCGCCCATCCAGCAACGATATTCAGGAGCTACGCCGTCTTTATTGCTATTTTGCATCATCAGAAACAGGCTGTAGCATTAATGCAGACGGCGTGGAAAGCGACTATCTAAGCACACTTACAGAAATGTTCCGCTCTGGCATCAATATTCTGATGACCTACAACGATTCGACTGGCTCGTTTGTTGATTACTACATCAGCCTCCATGGTAAGTTCCTTGAAACCTTCTCCGGAGACAGGGTACCACTCATCTCTCGATGCATTGAGCTTACCTCTTATGCCCAGGATACAGTCATCACGGTAAACCGTAACCATTATTGCCAAATTCTGAAACTCACTAAGGGGCAGTTTGACGAGATTAGAAAGCCTTTTGTTCAAAAGAGGAAGTCTGCGATGAAGGTAAGCATGCAAACAGACAATCTTGATGACGAGGAGTTCGATGTCAACGAGCCACCCGACTATGTTTCTGAGAATGAAGAGTATCGCAAAATGTGGAGAGAATGTGGGTATTATCCACGTTTGAACAAGAAGAGCGAGCCTGTATGTTATATGTTCCGGAATAAAAACGGCAATGGCATGACACAAGTCGCCGACTTCTTCATGACTCCATTGCTTCACATTTTCTCTGATGACTTTGAGCTGGAAAAGCCACACTAATTTGACCCACGCTGGCAAGTATTTTAGACCCAGTAAGGTTAAAATAATGAGACCCACCTCGCCAAAATAAGAATGACCCTTTGAAACGCTAGTTTTTTAGGGTCATTTTGTAGTTTTGTGTTACTGCCCTGGTCGGCATTAAAAACATAAAACTATTATTTATACGCGAGTTCGGGATAAGAAAAGCTTTAGAGAAGTTCCAATTGCCTTGATTTCTCTACGTGTACCGGCAGTGCTTC